>CAZGGT010000083.1:0-1823 GCA_964525335.1 uncultured Nitratifractor sp.
CATCGAAACCACCCGACGCCTGGGCTACATCGACATCGACGACAAGTTCTTCATCGAGCCCCACGAGGTCAACAAGTACAAGGACAGCGAAATCCTCGTCGTCACCACTGGTAGCCAGGGGGAGACCATGGCCGCCCTCTCCCGGATGGCCACCGACGAGCACCGGCACATCAAGCTCAAGCCCACCGATACCGTCATCATCTCCGCCAGCGCCATTCCCGGCAACGAGGCGAGCGTCTCCAAGCTCATGAACCTCCTCCTCAAGGCCGGCGTCACCGTCCGCTACAAGGAGTTCAGCGACATCCACGTCTCGGGCCACGCCTCCCAGGAGGAGCAGAAGCTGATCCTGCGCCTGGTCCAACCCAAGTTCTTCCTCCCGGTCCACGGGGAGTACAACCACATCGCCGCCCACGCCAAGACCGCCGTCAGCTGCGGTGTCGACGAACGCAACATCCTGCTCATGAGCGACGGGGACCAGATCGAAATCACCCCCAAGTACCTCAAGAAGGTCAAGACCGTCAAGGCGGGCAAACGTTACATCGACAACCAGAACAACAAAGAGATCTTCGCCGACGTAGTGGACGACCGGCAGAAACTGGCCACCGAGGGGATCGTCAACATCGTCGTACGGATCTCCACCCAGAGCGGCCAGATGGCCGACAAGCCCATCGTCACCGCTCACGGCCTGGTCCCCGACCGGGAAGACAAGAAGTTCGCCGCCGACATCGAGCAGCTCCTGGAGCAGTACCTGGCCACCTCCAAGATCGAGAAGTCGGCCAACCCCAAGGTGATCGAGGACGACATCCGGGGCGTGGTACGCAAGCACATCCTCAAACGCTACAAGAAATACCCCATCATCATCCCCGTGGTCTTCCTGGTCTGAGCCGACCGGAAGCGCTTCGGCCACTGTGTTATAATCCTTCCCAATGAAATCACACGAAACAGAGGCGGTCCAGGCCGCCAAAGAGACCTTGCAGATCGAAGCGGAAACCCTTCGAAGTGCCATCGAGCGAATCGACGAACGTTTCGCCGAAGCGGTGGAGTGCATCCTCGGCCTTCGGGGCAAGCTCATCGTCACCGGGATCGGCAAATCGGGCCTGGTGGGCGCCAAGATCGCCGCGACCCTTGCCAGCACCGGAACCCCCAGCTTCTTCCTCCACCCCAGCGAAGCGCTCCATGGGGACCTGGGGATGATCGGCCCCGACGACGGGGTCCTGGCCATCAGCTACAGCGGCGAGAGCGAAGAGCTCTCCAACATCCTCCCCCACATCCGCCGCTTCGAGGTCCCGCTCCTGGCTATGACCGCCGATCCCGACTCCACCCTGGCCCACTACGCCGACGTGGTTCTCGATATCGCCGTGGAACGGGAAGCCTGTCCTCTGGGGGCCGCCCCCACTTCCAGCACCACTCTGACGATGGCCATGGGGGACGCCCTGGCGGTGGCCCTGATGAAACGTCGGGACTTCCGGGAAGAGGATTTCGCCTCCTTTCACCCCGGGGGAAGCCTGGGAAAACGCCTCTATCTGAAGCTGGAAAAGATCGCCCGGCGGGAGAGGCTGCCCGTGGTCGACGCGCAAACACCCCTTAAAGAGGCGATCGTCGTCATGAGTGAGGGGAAGCTTGGCAACGTGCTCGTCACCGAAAATGGGCGTCTCAAGGCCATCATGAGCGACGGGGACCTTCGCCGGGCCCTGATGCGGGAAGATTTCGACCTGGAGCGTCCCGTCCTCGACTACGCCACCCCCGATCCCCGAAGCCTGGAAGACCTCTCCATGCTCGCCAGCGACGCCCTGGCCCGGATGGAAGAATCCAAGATCCAACTG
>CAZGGT010000084.1:0-2102 GCA_964525335.1 uncultured Nitratifractor sp.
CGAAGAGCCCTCCTATGCCCGGATCTGCCGGATCGTCGATCCCAGAGAGCTCCCAAAACGGCGGAACTTCGCCACCCGCGAAGGGCTGGCGCTGATGGTCCACGCCATCACCCACATCGAGTACAGCGCCATCGACCTGGCTCTGGACGCGGTCTACCGCTTTCCGGAGATGCCGACGGAATACAAGCGGGACTGGCTGGAGGTGGCCGACGACGAGATCCGCCACTTCCGGATGCTCCACGGAATCCTGGAGAGCCTGGGCCACCGCTACGGAGACTTTCCGGTCCACCGGGGGCTTTTCGACGCGGCGTTGCACACGGCGGGGGATGTGCTGGACCGGATGGCGGTGGTGCCGCGCCACTACGAGGCAACGGGGCTCGACGTCAATCCCCGGATCGTCCGCAAGCTCCGGCCCCACGGGGAGATCCCGGAGGTGGCCCGGCTCCTGGAGGCCCTGGAGGTCATCTACGAGGAGGAGATCGACCATGTCCGCAAGGGAGACCGCTGGTTTCGCCGGGTCTGCGAGGAGCGGGGGCTGGAGCCGGCGGAAACCTTCCGGAAGGTTCTGGAATCCTACGAACTGAGGAAGATCCGTCGTCCCAATCTCAACGTGGAAGCCCGGAAAGCGGCGGGGTTCACCTGCCCCGAATTGAGAGAGCTGGGGGCGGAGCGTTGCGAAGATTAACGGAGCCGAAACACCGGATGCGTTAAAATAAGCGATTAAGAACACTGCAAACCGTTTTTCCAAAAGCGGCGGAAAAGGATGATGATGGCCGAAAATGAGGCACGGATAGGATTCACCCCGGAGGATCGATTGCCGGAGGAGATGCTGGAACGGATTCGGAAGGCGGTCGAAGAGGGGATGGGCCGATCCTCGGAGCGGCTCGAAGCCCTGGCACGGGAGGAGACCGGTGCTCCCTACGCCCTGAGTACCTCCAGCTCCAGTACGGCCCTGCACCTGGCGATGTGCGCCCTGGACCTCAAACGGGGGGACAAGGTGATCTGCTCGGTCAACGCCTACCTGGACGTGCCCGAGGCGGTGCGTCACTTCGATGCGGAGCCGATCTTCGTCGATTGCGACCCCTTTACCTACAACCTCGACCCCAAAAAGCTGGAAGAGGCTCTGGAAAGAAATCAGAGCAAAAAGCTCCGGGCCGTCATCGTCAACCACATGGCGGGATTGCCGGCGGAGATGGAGCGGATCCACGAACTGGCCCGTGCCTACGACGTTCAGGTCATTGAAGATGCGACCGATGCGCCGGGTGCGCGCTATCGGGGGATCCCGGTCGGGGGACTGGAAGGGACCCTCATGACGATCCTCTCGGTAGGCAACAAATTCGACAACCGTTTCGATGCGGGGCTGCTCGTCAGTGCCGATGCCGCGTGTCATGAGCGGGGAGCGCTGCTGCGGAACCACGCCCGGATTTCCGGCAGCAAAAGCGTCGGATATCTTTACGATACGGTGGATATCGGCTGTCAGTTTCGGCTGGACGACTATTCCGCTCTCTATGGAGAGCTGCTGTTCAGCCGTCGGGAGTGGGAGCGGGAACGGCGCCGGGAGATCGCCGAAATCTATTTTCGGGAGCTCCAGGGGCTGGACCATGTCAAGCTTCCCCTTCGGCACGAGAACCACAGCTATTTCTACTACATCATCGAGATCGACAAAAACCGTGATGTCTTCGCCCGGGCACTGGAAGAGCGGGGAATCGAGGTGGCGCTCCATTACGTTCCCCTCCATACTACCCGTTATTACAAAGAGAAATATGGCCTCAAACTTTTCGACTTCCCCTGGGCGATGGGAGCCTATCAGCGGGTGATGTCCCTTCCCAACCGCCCCGAGATGAGCGACGAGGAGCTTCTGCGGGTCTGCGAAGCGGTCCGGGAGATCGACGCGGCGCATATCTGAGGACGCCGGAGCCATCGTGAACGGCGGGAAGAAGCGGCGGGCCGACGTCTTCGTCGAAAAACTCTTCTACGATCCCGGTTCCGTCGAGCGGGTTCTTTCCGGGATTCTGGCGCCTCTGGGCTGGCTCTACGGAACGGGCATGAGCTTGCGCCGCCGTGTCGCCCGTCGTCGTTCCTATTCTCTTCCCATCGTCAGC
>CAZGGT010000085.1:0-19730 GCA_964525335.1 uncultured Nitratifractor sp.
CTCCTCCACTTCCACGTAGCTGTAGGTCGAAGGAAGCAGCGGATGGTAGAGCCACTCCACCCCTTCCATCCAGCTTTCGAGGCGCGGATGATTGAGGAGAGAGTGGGCGTTGCCGTTGCAGGCGAGGGAAGAAAGCCAGAGGAGTTTCACGGGAGCGTGCTCCCGTGAAACTCGATGCCGGATGTTGGATGTTGGATGTTGGATGAAGGGGTCGCCTGCGGCGACGATTTCAGATGAAAGGCGTTGCCATGCAACGCCCACCAAAACTTTTCACTCTTCACTTTTAACTCTTCACTTCCATCGCTTTTCACTTTTCACTTCGCCGAAGGCGGCACCGCCTTTAGAGCGTTGTAGATATTTTCGGAGATATCGTCGATATACTCCTCCAGGGGTCTGGGGAGGATCGCTTCGCCGTTGAGGAAGACCATGCCCCCGAGATAGCCCATAAACAGACCGAAAGCGCTGAAGAAGTCCTGGTTTTTCAGCTCGCCCGAGGCGACGCCGTCGTCGAAGAAGACCATGATCTCCGTCATGAATTCGCTGACGCAGATCATCCCCTCGCATCCCTCCTTGAAGACCTCCCGGTTGGAGAGGTAGACCCGCAGGAAAAAGTCGATCATCTCCGGCTCCCTGCGGGCGGTCTCGAAATAGATCTCCACGATCCGGCGGATCTTCTCCCGGCTGCTCAGATCGCTCTCGTTGACCTCCCGGATCCTCGCCCCCAGGTGGGCGGAGATATGGCGGATGATCTCCTGGGCCAGCAGTTCCTTGGATTTGAAGTAATTGTAGAGATTTCCGGGACTCATTCCCAGGGATCGGGCGATCTCCGGGATCGTCGTCGTGTAGAACCCCCGGGAGGCGAACAGCTTCAACGCTCCCCGGATAATCTCGGCTTTGCGTTTCTCTCTCTGTGTTGACACGAGACGGTATCCCTTCCCTCGAAAAGTCTTGGAAAGAGTATAACTTATTCTTTTTGAAGCTCCAGTTCCCGGAGCACCAGACGCTCGATGCGCTCCAGGGTTTCCCGTTCCCTCGCGACGAGGACATACTCATCCTCCACGACCATCTCCATCCCCCGGCAGAGGGCCAGGCCGGCGGCGAAGTCGTAGATCCGAAAGGGACCGACGAAGAGAAAATAATTGACGCTCCGGGCGTAGGCGAGGGAGAGGGCCACGGCCCCGGGAGCCCGGAATTTGAGCCCTTCGGCATCCAGGGCGGCGACGATTCCCGGTTGGGTGTAGGCTTTTTCGAAGAGCCCGATCTCCGGATGCGGCGCGGGACGGAGCGGAACGAATCCCTCGCGTTCCAGATGTCCCCGGAGGGGTTCTCCCCGTTCGTCGACGAGAAAGAGGTCTCCGTTGGCGAGGTTGGCCACCAGAGCCTCCCGCAGGACGCCCTCCCGGTCCAGCCGGGCGATAGAGACTCCGTAGTAGGGAAAGCGGCTCAGTGCGTTGGAGCTCCCATCGAGGGGATCGAGGATGATGCGGCCCTCCCCTTCCCCGATGATTCCCGACTCTTCCGATTCGATCACGCCGTAGGGGGCCAACGCTTCGACGAAGATCCGCTCCAGCGCCAGGTCGATCCCGCTGCTGCGATCCCCGCCCGCGCCGGTCCATTCCGTTTTGGCGAGCAATGCATCGTCCGGAGGTCTCTGCAACAGCGCCTCCGCTTCCCGACACCCAGTGATGGCCGCTTCGAAAAAATTCTCCATGCGGACTCCCTCTTTTTTTGTCGATTATAACCGAGCTCTTTGTTTAACTTCGGGTAAATGTTTCGCATTATGATGACGGATGTAAGAAATCAATCCGACAGAAGGAGTCAAAGATGGCAGCAGAAAAATTCGTAATCGGAATCTTCCCCGATCTGAAGAAGGTCAACGAAACTGTCGAGGAACTGACCAAAGAGGGCATCGATAAAAAAGAGATCTCCGTCATTACCCGGCTCGCTCATCCCGAAGAGGAACTGATCGAAGATGTGGAGATCAAAAAAGCCGATCGACATGTCCTTACCTGGGCCGAATGGGGTGCCGTGGCCGGGGGACTGTTGGGTCTGCTGGTGGGCGGCGTCGTCTTCACCGCTCCGGCGGTGGGTTCGATGCTGGTCACCGGCGCTTCCCTCAGCGGCGCCATCAACGGTCTGCTGGGCGGTGCCGTGACGGGAGGAGCGCTCTTCGGTATCGCCGACGGTCTGGCGGAGTGGGGAATCGCTTCCGAAGAGGCCAAACGGCTGGAAAAACTGGTGGAAGAGGGCAAGGTCCTCGTCATCGTCAAAGCCGGTTCCGAGCAGGCGGAACAGGTCGCAAAGATTCTCGACAAGGCAGCGGAAAAGACGGAAATCCTGGCCTGAGCCGGGAGCTCGAGGGAATTTACCCGTTCGCCGTGAGACGCGGAGTGTGTCCCGGCGGATCTGCCGGTCTCGAGACGGAAAAAGGGATGAAAAGTCTTCGGAACGGTAGAAGTTTTTTCTTCCCTTTTCTTCCCCGGGGCCGAAAGGCCGACAAGAGCGCCGGGCTTTCGACTGCCCGCCCGAAAAGGGAAGGAGAATGCAGTTCGCTCAGACGATGAGCTTCTTCGCCATGGCCCGGGCCGCTTCCCGGCCGTCGCGAACGGCGGTGACCACCAGGTCGGCGCCCCGGTGGCAGTCCCCTCCGGCGTAGACACCGGGTTTGGTGGTCTCGTAATTCTCGTCGACGAGGATCCCGCCCCATTTGTCGGTCTCGATGCCGTTCTCGGCCAGGAACGGATAGGGGACGGGGTCGAAACCCAGGGCGAAGATCACCACGTCGGCGGGAACGGTGAACTCGCTGCCGGGGATCTCCTCGACCCGCTGGCGGCCGGAGGGGTCGGGGTCCCCCAGCCGGGTCTTGACCATCTCCACCCCGACCACTTCGCCGTGCTCGTTGCGCAGGATCTCTTTGGGGGAGCAGTAGAATTCGAACTCCACCCCCTCCTCCTTGGCGTTGACGTACTCTTTGCGGGAGCCGGGCATGTTGCTGGCGTCCCGGCGGTAGAGGCACTTGACGCTGGCGGCCTGCTCCCGGAGGCTGGTGCGCACGCAGTCCATGGCGGTATCGCCGCCGCCGATGACCACGACGTTTTTGCCCTTGACCTCGATCTCCAGCTCCCGGGGCTCGCCGAAGAGCTTCTTCTGGATGTCCACCAGGAACTCCATCGCCAGGTAGCACCCCTTGGCCTCTTCGCCGTTGATGCCGGGCCGGCGTCCCCGGGTCGCCCCGGTGCCGATGAAGACGGCGTCGAAATTCTCCACCAGGGATTCGAAGCTGACCTCTTTGCCCACCTCGGTGTTCTGGTGGAAGACGGCACCCGCCTCCTTGAGAAGCTTGACCCGGCGCTCCACCACCTTTTTGTCCAGCTTGAAGCCGGGAATGCCGTAGGTGAGCAGGCCGCCGGGGCGGTTCTGCTTGTCGAAGAGCTCCACGTCGATTCCCTCCCGCAGGAGGAAGGTGGCTACCGAGAGGCCCGCGGGGCCGGCGCCGACGATGGCGACCTTTTTGCCCACTTTTTTCTCGGCGAAGCGGGGGCGCAGCCCCTTCTTGAACCCCTCTTCGCTGATGAAGGTCTCGATGGAGCCGATGGTGATGGCTCCGTAGCCGTCGTTGAGGGTGCAGCTTCCCTCGCAGAGCCGGTCGTGGGGACAGATGCGCCCCATCACTTCGGGAAAGGGAGAGGATTCGTTGGAGAGGCGGAAGGCGAACTCCAGGTCGTTCTCCGCCGTCCGCTTGAGCCAGTGGGGGATGAAGTTGTGAAGCGGACAGCCGTTGTGGCAGTAGGGGTCGCCGCACTGGATGCAGCGGTCGGCCTGCTCGCTCGCCTTTTCGGGACGGAAGATCTCGTAGATCTCGTCGTAATCCTTGATCCGCACCACCACATCGCGCTTGGCGGCGTCGATCCGTTCCAGGTCAAAAAATCGTAACATCTTACTCTCCCTCCTCGATCATCTTGAGCGGCTCGCGCATATCCTTGGGGCGCACCAGCCAGAAGTTGCGGATCTCCACCCGGAAGTTGTCCAGGATCTGCTTGGCCCGGGGGCTCTTGGTCTCGTTGTAGTAGTCCTTGAGCAACTTTTTGAGGTAGTAGCGCTCGATGTCGGTATCTTCGGTATCGATCCGGCGCACCTCGATCAGCTCCCGGTTGATGTACTCCACAAACTCGTGCTTGCAGTCGTAGACGAAGGCGGCCCCGCCGGTCATTCCCGCGCCGAAGTTGACCCCCGTGCGCCCCAGGATCACCACGACCCCTCCGGTCATGTATTCGCAGGCGTGGTCCCCGGTCCCCTCGACGATGGCGATGGCCCCGGAGTTGCGCACGGCGAAGCGCTCGCCCACCTGGCCCGCGACATAGAGCTTGCCGCCGGTGGCGCCGTAGAGGCAGGTGTTGCCGCCCAGGCTGAACTCCTCGCCTCCTTTGTCGCCGGTGATGACGATCCGGCCGCCGTGCATTCCCTTGCCGATGTAGTCGTTGCCCGCGCCGTGGACGTGGAGGCTGACGCCGTTGATGAGGAAGGCCCCCAGGGACTGACCGGTGGTCCCTTTGAGGCGGATGTCGATGGTCTTGTCGGGAAGCCCCTTGTCCCCGTAGTACTTGGCGATCTCCCCGGAGATGAGGGTCCCGAAGCTTCGATTGAGGTTGGAGATCTCCTTCTCCAGGACGATGGGATCCTTGGGATGGCGGATGGCGGGCATCACCTCTTTGAGAATCTCTTTTTCGTATTCGTTCTTGTCGAAGGGCTCGTTGCGCTCCACCTGGCAGGTGTCGGGACCGTCGAGGCGCACCAGCAGCTGCTCCAGGTCGAACTTTTTGGCGAAGGCGTCGTCGATGACTTTGAGCAGGTCGGTGCGGCCGATGATCTCCTCCAGGCTTCGGTAGCCCAGCGAAGCGAGGATCTCCCGCACATCCTGGGCCATGAGGGTGAAGTAGTTGACGACCCTCTCGACGCTTCCTTCGTAATGCTCCCGGAGCTTCTTCTCCTGGGTGGCGATTCCTACGGAACAGCGGTTGAGGTGGCAGATACGCAGGATCTTGCAGCCGATGACTGTCAGGGCTCCGGTTCCGAAGGCGTAGCTCTCGGCTCCGAAGATCGCCGCTTTGACGATGTCCATCCCGGTCTTGAGCCCTCCGTCGGTCTCCAGGGTCACCATTCCCCGGAGGTCGTTGGCCTTGAGGGCGTTGTGGGCCTCGACCAGCCCCAGCTCCCAGGGGTTTCCGGCGAACTTGATGGAGCCGATGGGCGCGGCCCCGGTTCCGCCGTCGGCCCCGGAGATGATGATCTTGTCGGCGTAGGCTTTGGCCACGCCGGCGGCGATGGTGCCCACCCCGGCGGTAGAGACCAGTTTGACCGCCACCTTCGCCTCGGGATTGACCTGCTTGAGGTCGAAGATCAGTTGGGCCAGATCTTCGATGGAGTAGATGTCGTGGTGGGGCGGCGGCGAGATGAGGGTCACGCCGGGAGTGGTATGGCGCAGCCGGGCGATCAGGGGAGAGACTTTGTGGCCGGGAAGCTGTCCCCCCTCTCCGGGCTTGGCCCCCTGGGCCACCTTGATCTGGAGCTCCTCGGCGCTGCGCAGGTAGGCGGGAGTGACTCCGAAGCGTCCCGAAGCGATCTGCTTGATCTTGGAATTTTTGACGGTACCGAAGCGCGCGGCGTCCTCTCCTCCCTCTCCGGAGTTGCTCCGCCCTCCGATGCGGTTCATCGCCTCGGCCAGACACTCGTGGGCCTCGGGAGAGATGGATCCCAGGCTCATGGCCGCGGTGCAGAAGCGTCGGAAGATCGACTCCAGGGGCTCCACCTCCTCCACGGGGATCGGATCCCGGTCGCTGCGGAACTCGAAGAAGTCCCGGATGAACTTCTTGTTCCGGGTCTCGATCCGCTTCTTGAGGACTTCGTAATCCTCCTTTTTGCCGCTAAGGGAGGCTTTGTGGATGGCGTGGACGGTCGCGGGAGCGAAGTCGTGGTACTCGGCCCCGTCGATGTACTTGTAGAAGCCTCCGATGTTGATGGGGAAGATGCGGTTGCCCTTGTCGGTCTCGTAGGCCTCCCGGTGGTACCGTCGAATCCGCTCCTCGATGTCGGCGTAACCGAGGCCCTTGAGGAGGACGTTGGCCCGGGGGAAACACTCGGAGGTGATCTCTTCCCCCAGTCCGATGACGTCGAAGAGCATGGAGTTGCGGTAGCTGGAGATGGTGGAGATTCCCATCTTGGACATGATTTTGAGGAGACCTGCGTTGACGGCCTTGCGGACCTTCTTGAGGATCGGCGCCAGGTCCACTTCGGGATCCCGGCGCCGCTCGATCATCGCCACGGTCTGGAAGAGCATGTAGGGATGGATCGCCGAGGCGCCGAAGGCGATCATCGCCGCGGCGGAGTGGGAGTCGTAGACCTCCCCGGTGATGGCGACGATGCTCACCAGGTGGCGCACCCCGGCGTCCTGGAGGGCGTGGTTGAGACGGCTGACCACCATCAGCATCGGCATGGTGGGGGTGCGGTCGCAGAGGCCGTAGTCGGTCAGCAGCACGGTGCGAATGCCGTCGTGTTTCACATCCTCGACGATCCGCTCCGTCAGGGCGTGGAGGCTTCCCCGCAGGTCCGACTCGAAGCCGGTCTGGTAGCGACGGCACTTGTAGGCGGGATCGTACTTGGGATCGCTCTCGGTCCCGAACTCCTCGAGGATCTGGAGCTTTTCGTAGGAGAGAATCGGGGAGACGGTCTTGAGGCGTTTGGCATGCTCGGCATCTTCGTTGAGGATGTTGTGAATCTCGCCGAAGCCGGTATTGAGGCTCATGACCACCCGCTCCCGGATCGGGTCGATGGGGGGGTTGGTCACCTGGGCGAACTTCTGGCGGAAAAAGTCGGTGAAGTTGCGCTGCTTGTCGCTGAAGGCCGCAAGCGGGGTGTCGTCTCCCATGGAGGCGGTAGCCTCCTTGCCCTCTTTGACCATCGGTTCGATCACCTGTTCGATCACCTCCAGGGTGATGTTGAAGTAGCGCTGGCGCGCCTCCATCACTTCGGCGGCGGGAACGTCCACAGTGGAGAAGGGGTCGTCCATGTGCTCCTGGAGGTAGATCATGTGCTCGTTGAGCCACTGGCTGTAGGGCTGGCGTTTCTTGAGGTAGTCGTCGATGTCGCTGCTCTTGAGGACGGTGCCGTACTTGAGATCCAGTCCCATCATCTCTCCCGACTGAAGCCGGCCCCGCTCCACGATCTCCTCGTCGGGGATCTGGAGCACACCGTACTCGGAGGCGATGAGCAGGCGCTTGTCTTTGGTGATGATGTACTTGGAAGGGCGCAGACCGTTGCGGTCCAGGACGCAGCCGATGTAGCGGCCGTCGGTGATGCTCACCGCCGCGGGGCCGTCCCAGGGCTCGAAGCAGGTGGAGGTATACTCGTAGAAGGCCCGCAGGTCGGCGTCCATATGGGGAGCGTTCTGCCAGGGGGCGGGCAGCACCGCCCGGGCCGCCTTGAAGAAATCGACCCCGTTGATCCGCAGGAACTCGAAGAAGTTGTCCAGGCTCGCCGAGTCGCTGCTCCCCTCCTGGAGGATCGGCAACAGCCGCTTCATCTCCTCGGGGCTGAAGACGTCACTGACCAGGTGCTCGCTCTTGCTGACGGCGTTGAAGCGGTTGGCGGTGACGGAGTTGATCTCCCCGTTGTGGGCGATCATCCGGAAAGGCTGGGCCAGCTTCCACTGGGGCAGGGTGTTGGTGGAGAAGCGCTGGTGGAAGAGGCAGAAGGCGATCTCGAAATCCTCGTCCTGAAGATCGGGGTAGAACTCTTTGATGTGGGTGGGCATCACCAGCCCCTTGTAGGAGACCACGCTGCTGGAGAAGGAGGGGATGTAGAAATCTTCGTGATCCCGGAGACGATGCTCCGCCTCTTTGCGGGAGAGGTAGACCAGGGCGTCGAAACGGCGGGTCCCCATCAGGGAATTGGGAGCGACGAAGAGCTGGGTGATCCGGGGCAGGGTCTGGAGCGCCTGCTCTCCCAGGGCGTTGGTGTCGATAGGGACCTCCCGCCGGAAGTCGACCCGCAGATCGTTGGTTTCGCAGACTTCGCGGATCACCTCCAGCTCCGCGTCGTCCCGGTGGAAGACCATCGCTACGGCGTAGAGCTCGGGAAGGATGATTCCCGCTTTTTTCGCCTCTTTGGCGAAGAACTTCCTGGGGATGGAGAGGAGCAGCCCGCTCCCGTCCCCGGTCTTGCCGTCGGCGGCGATGGCCCCCCGGTGCATCATCCGCGACAATGCCCGCACGGCGTCGTCGAGGTTTCGGTGGGAGGGTTTGTTGTCGATGGAGGCCAACAGACCGAATCCGCAGTTGTCCTTGAAGGAGGTAAAGAGATCTCTCATAAGCAAGCCTTAATGAGTATTTTAGTAGGGTCGCGTGTTCCCCGAAAAGCCCTAGATTTTATCGAAAAGCGGATTAAGGGGCGATGAGTGGGCTCATCGCCCCTTAAAGTGAAAAGTTGAGAGTGAAAAGTGAAAAGTTTTGGTTGGCGTCGTGGGCGACGCCTTCTCTATATAGGGAGGTACGTTTGCATTCAACGCTCTTTCTCCCCAACTCTACCCACTACCCACTACCCACTACCCACTCAACAAACCGCCACCGAAGGCGCCCCCACAACCTTTCACCTTTCACTCTTCACTCTTCACTCCCCCAAAGGAGGCCGCTCCGATGAAAGGCTTCATCGTCTCCCTCCGCCGGGCACGGGACGAGGACCTCATCGTCACCCTCCTGGAGGAGCGGGCGCTGCGGAGCTACTACCGTTTCTACGGGGCGCGCCACTCGATCCTGCAGCTGGGCTACCTCATCGACTACGAACGGGAGGAGGAGAGCCGCTTCATGCCCCGGCTTCGCCGGGTGAGCCACCTGGGCTTCCCCTGGCTCACCCGACGCAACCGCCTGATGCTCTGGCAGCGCTTCGTGGCTCTCTTCGAACCTCACCTGCGGGATACGGAAGAGCTGGAACCCTTTTACTTCGACCTGCTGCTCCGGGCCGCCCGGCGCTGGGAAAAGCAGAACCCCAGGCGAATCGTCTGCGAAAGCGCGCTGGAACTGCTGAAATACGAAGGAAGAATCCATCCGCCCCAACGCTGTTATATCTGTGAACAACCCATCGGGGAATCCGTGGCCCTCATGCAAGCCCTGCTTCCGGCCCATCCCTCCTGCATCTACGGCAGCGCCCTCCCCCGGCACAAGATCGAGGAGTTTTTCGAGACGGGCAAAACCACCCTCCTGGAAGATGCCGAAGTGGAACTCCTCTACGACCTCGTCAGCAAGGGATTCTAGCGACCCTCAACCTCTCTCCCCACTTCCCCGGACATACAGAACTAACGCTTCTGCGTTACCGTACGGCATGCAAAACCCGATCAAAGGAGCGAAAGATGCATGGCGGAATGAAATGGTGGATAGGGTTCGGGGTCGCGGCACTGTTGGCCCTGAGCGGTTGCAGCGACGGCGCGGCGAAGGAAAAGGAGCGGAGCATGGTCCGGGGGACGACCCCTCTGCCCGCCACGCTGCTTTTTACCTGCGACGATGGTACGAACTATGAGACCCGCAGCCGTCCCTACGGCGACTCCCGGGCACACTTCAGTCTCAGCCTGCCCCGGGAGGCGGTCTGTCAACTCTGGATCAAGCGAGGGCTTCAGCCCCTCCGGCGGGTCGTCTTCCACGACGACCGGGGCAACCTCAGCTCCCTCGTCTATCTCAAAAACGCCCGCATCGACCTGGGCCGGATCCGGGAACACCGCCACGACGCCGTCGCCGCCGTCACCAACGACGACATTCTCCTGGTCGCCGGCGACGAGTCTCATTCCGAAACGACACGAACCCCGAAACGGGTCCGCTACTTCGGTGAGCTCAATCGGGAAAGAGAGGCCGTTTCCGGTTCCTGATGGGAGGCGATCCTTCGCCCTCGAAGTCGACCAACAACAAAGAAAAACTCTCCTCCTACGAAAATTCCGCCGAACTTGTCCCGGAAGGATTTCATCCCTACATTGACCTCCTATACGAAACTCGGCGCGTCGTTCGCGAAGAGGATCAGGTCGCCGGGGCGGGTCTCTTCGGCGAGCATCTGTTCCATCTCGCTTTTGCGCTCCAGATGGCGGAGTTTCTCGGGAGAGACGATCTCCTTGAAAAGAGCGTAGTTGAGATCGCCGGTGACGATGATGCGGTCGAAAATCTCTTCGGCCCGTTCGGCCACCCGGCGGTTGAGGGCTTCGTCGGCTTCCACCAGGCCGGGGGTGATGAGGACCTTGCGGCCGGGCCAGGTGGCGGCCAGGTCGAAGGAGGCCATCATCCCGTCGACGTTGCCGTTGAAACTGTCGTCGAGAATCACCTTGCCCCCGGCGTCGATGCGCTGAAGGCGGTGGGGGACCGGCTCGATCGCTTCCAGCCCCCGGCGGATCTCCTCGGGGCTCAGCCCCAGGGCCCGGGCCACGTGGATGGCGGCGGCCAGGTTGACGGCGTTGAAGGCTCCCAGGATTTTGGCGCAGTAGCGCTCCCCTTCCAGGGTGAAGCAGGTCCCCTCCAGGGTCGCCTCCACCTCCGTGACCTCCGGGCCGAAGCTGTGGATCTTCTCCGTGGGCCGGACCTGGGCGCTCTCGTGGACCCACGCCTCCCGGAGCCGGTCGGAGCGGAGGATCTCCATCTTGGTGTCCCGGATCCGCTCCAGGGTGCGGAAGTACTCGATATGGGCGGGGCCGATCGTGCCGACGACGGCGTAGTGGGGGCGGACGAAGCGGGTGATCTCCTCGATGTCCCCCTCCCCCCGGGCCCCCATCTCCACCACGTAGACCTCGGTCTCTTCGGGCAGATCCTCGTTGACGTCCTTCATGACGCCGCCGAGGGTGTTGACGGAGCGGGGGGTGGCGTAGACCCGGTACTTCTCCCCCAGGATGGCGGCGAGAAAGTTTTTGATGCTGGTCTTGCCGTAGCTGGCGGTGACCCCCACCACCGTCAGATCGGGCATCGACTCCAGCTTCGCCTTCGCCCGGCGGTAGAAGGCCCCCCAGAGGATCTTCTCGATGGCCGCCGAGGCGAACCAGGCCAGAAGCAGCGGAGCAAAGACCGTGTAGACGTCGAAGACCAGGGGGAAAAAGAGACCGAAGAGCGCCAGGGCGGCGAAGAAGCGTTTGACCCGTCCCGTCCAGACCAGCCGCTTGTCGATCCCCCGGACCCAGTGGACGAAAAGCGGCGCGTAGAGCAGCGCCACCACGAAGCCGTAGCGGTGGTGGGTGAAGCCCATGACGAAGTCGTAGCTGAGAAAGGGAAGCAGGAAGTAGAGGTAGTTCCACCAGGGCTTGGTGTGGTGGAAGACCACCCGTTCCAGGCGGTAGCCGTACCACTGGAGGGTCGTGATGATGTAGTAGCCGAGCATCCCCAGCATCGCCGCGTAGGCCAGGAGGTTGATTCCCGTCAGCAATGTCATGCCCTCTCCTTTTCCGTCGTCTTCTCACAGCGGGTACGGATCGTCTCCGCGATCCGCTCCGCGTTTGCGGGCCGCAGGAAGAAGTAGTGGTCTCCCTCCATGGGAACGAATGTCGCCTGCTCCCCGATCAACTCGGCGATCCGCTCCCCGGTCCAGAGGGGCGTCGCCGTATCTTCCCGGCCCCAGAAGAGCAGCGCCCTTCCCATCACCTTCGAGAAATTCTCTTCGAACGCCTCGTTGACCACCCCTTTGAAGGTCTCGTACATCCCGGGGTTCATCCCCTGCACGTCGGCGCTGGCGAAGAGGGAACGCAGTCTGCCGAATCCCAGGGGTTTTAGGAGCTTGAAGAGGGCGATCCTGGCCCGGACGGAGAGGGGTTTGGGGACGAGAACGCCCGAGGAGGAGAGAAGCGCCAGGCAGGGGGGATCCAGCAGGGTCGCCACCTTGCCCCCGAAGGAGTGGCCGGCGATCACCTCGGGCTCGATCCCCAGCTCGGCCAGGAAGGCCCGGACGATGGCGGCGTAGTCTTCGGTCGTCAGAAAGCGATCGTTGGGACTTTTGCCGAAACCGGGGAGGTCGAGGTAGCAATGACGCCAATCGGGCAGGAGCCTCCCGAAGGCCTGCTTCATCAGCTCCTTGTTGCTCCCCCAGCCGTGGAGCCAGAGGATCGTTCGCTCAGCCGAAGGGTGCAAAAGCTCGTAGGAAAGTTCGAAAGGAGTTCCCTGGTAAACGACCGTACGACCCGCCATGACCCTACTCCGCTCCCTTGAGCTTCATCAGCGTATCGTATCCGTAGATATCGGCGGAGAAGACGAGGCCTCCCCCAGCGGGATAGGCGGTGAAGTACCCCACATGGACCGGGATCGGCGCCCGGAGATTGACATATTTGAGTTTCCAGGTCGCCAGCTCCTCTTTCACCTCTTCCCAACTCTTGCTCAGGTACCCACGGCTCGCCAGATACTCCAACATCTCCATCGGCTTCTCCAGGCGGATGCAGCCGTGGCTGTAGGCCCGATACTCCCGCCGGAAAAGTTTTTTCATGGGGGTATCGTGCATGTAGACCGAATAGGGGTTGGGGAACATGAACTTCACCCGCCCCAGGGCATTACCCTTGGCGGGAAGCTGGACCAGCTTGTAGGGGAGTTCCTTCTTCTTCCACTCGGGGCGCAGATATTTGCGCCAGTTGACGCTTCGGGGATTCACGGGAGTCGAATCGACGTCGTAGCTGCGCAACACCACCATCCGTTTGCGTTTGAGGTAGTTCTTTCTCCTCAGAATGTTGGGGATCTCTTCCGCCCGGGCGATGTTGTCGGGGACGTTCCAGGTGGGATTGAGAACCACATACTTCATCATGGAGCTGAAGATGGGGGTCTGCCAGCTTTTCTGACCGATGACCACCTTCATCTCGAAGGCTTCCCGCCCCTCTTCGAAGAAACGGACCTTGAATTCGGGAATGTTGACCAGAAAATAGGTCTTCCAGAGTTCGGGATCGGGTTTCATCAGTTTGGCCCGCTCCAGGCTCATGCGGATCTTGTGCCGCTCCGCACCGGTATAGCCGCCGTGCCATGCGTCGAGGAGCTCGGCGAACTGAGGCATGGGAGGGATGTAGGGACGAAGCACCTCTTCGATACTCTCTCCGTTGCGCAGAGCTCCCAGGACCCGGGAAGAGGAGACGCTCTGCAGGTAGGGACGGAACTCGGTATGGATCTTCCGTTTCCGCCGCGCCTCCTGAGCCTGTTCGAAACGATCCAGGTCGATACAGCTGTTGGCCAGGTTTTCGGCGTAGCCCACGAGCAGCCTGCTCAGGATTTGCGGATCCCGACTTTGGAGATAATGGTTGTAGAGAGGTTCGAGGCCGCAAAGAGAGGCGTATTTGTCCCGGGCGAGGATTCGCTCGAACTCCCGCTTTTGACTGTGACTCCAGTCACCCAATCCCGGTCCGCCGGTACATCCGGCCAGCCAAAACGCGAGCATCACGATCGCTCCCCACCGTCCCATCCGTTTCATTGCACTCCTTCCCTCTCTGCTCTGCACAGTTCTATAAGTTCCATAACTGAAAAGCGATATTTTATCAGGTTTTCTTTTCGTTTACCTAATTAACAAACATTTTACGAAAGAGAGGGAAACGCTCATCCCATCAGCGCGTCACGGATCTGGAAATAGGCGACGAAGAACTCGATGAAAATCCGCCAGGCCAATTCCCCCATCAGGAAGAAAAACAGAACCGCCATCCGGAGTTTCCAGTTCCACCGAAATCCGGTTTCGGGGGAATCCTCTTTCCGCATGAAACGGTCCCGGTACTTTGCCACGAACCATCGGAAAAGCCCGTACGCGAAGAACGGCATGAGAAGAGCCCCCAGGTAATAGACCGTCAGCAGGACGAACGGGGTGATCATCGTCCGAAAACTCAGGAAATCGTAAAGCGTCATCACGCCATCTCCCGGTTCAGGGCGTCGGCGCAGACCGCCGCGGAGCTGAAGGCCCACTGAAAGTTGTACCCTCCCAGCTCTCCGGTGACATCGAGGACTTCTCCCACGAAATAGAGTCCCGGGACGAGACGGCTCTCCATCGTCTCCGGATCGATCTCGTCGGTCGCCACGCCCCCACGGGTCACTTCGGCTTTGCCGTAGCCGAAGGTCCCCGCCGGCGCGAAGCGGTACTCATGGAGACGTTCCAGTCGTTCCCATGTTCCTCGGTCCAGGATGCGTGCCGGACGGTCCGCGACCCCCAGATGCTCCAGCAGTGCCCGGACCAGACGGCGGGGCAGCGGCAGCAGGGTCGTCAGCTGTTTGCGGCTCTCCCGGATCCCCCGCAGATCGAAACCGGGCAGGAAATCGACGGAGACCTCCCCCCGCTCCCACCAGAGCGAAGCGTTGAGCACCGCCGGTCCGCTGAGCCCTCGGTGGGCGAAGAGAAGACGATCCCGCCAACGGCGCTCTCCCACCCGGATCTCCACCTCGGTACTCACCCCGCTCAGTTCCCTGAAAAACCCCTGGGGCGGCTGCAGGGTCCAGCCCACCAGCGCCGGTGCGGGACGAACGACACGATGCCCCAGCGACTCGGCGATCCGCAGGCCGATGTCGCTGGCTCCGAGTTTCGGAAAACTGAGTCCCCCGCTGGCGACCACCAGCCGGCGGCTTTCGATACACCCTCCCCGCGCATTGCAGATCCGGAATCCCCCCTTCTCCCGCCACTCCGCCGAAACGATCCTCCATCCTCCGCGAAACTCCACCGTCTCACAGGCCGAAGCGAGCGCCCGGTTGACCTCTTCGGCTCCACTCCTGCAAAAGAGCTGCCCCCCCTTTTCGGACCGGGTTTCGACGCCGCGTCGGGCGAACCAGCGCCGCAGCCAATGCTGATCGTAGCGGGAAAAAACTGTTTCGAGAACGTGTGAATCCCCCCGGTAGCGATGGGAATCGAGATGCAGATTGCAGAGATTGCAGCGTCCGCCTCCGCTGACGGAGATCTTGGCTCCGGGACGGGAATTCCCTTCCAGCAACAGTACGGAAGAGCGCTTGCCGATCCCGGCAGCGGTCATCTGTCCGGAGGCTCCCGCCCCCAGAATCACGATATCGTAGTGGGAAGGCACGCAGCGAGTCAGCTGTAGAGACGGAGAATGTGGTCGTTGACGATTCGTTTGGCCTGACGCAGCGCCTCGACTCCCTCCGGAGTGACGAGACCCGATTTGGCCATCGGGGTGGCGAGGAGTTTTTCGAGCTCCTGAAGCAACTCGTCCATCTCCTGCGCCATCTCTTTGGAACGCTCGTGGAGATCGTCGAAGCTTCCGGCCTCTTCGATGAAGATCGCCCGTCGCACTCCGGCGTTTTTCTCATCCAGCAGCACTTCGTACTTCTCGACGGTCTGATGCAGCGTTTTGAGGTGCTCCCGGATCTGATCCATCGTGCTTTGGCACTCGCGGGTCTTTTCACAGTAGGCTCCCGCCTGTTCTTCGATCTCTTCGGCGATCCGTCGGTTTTTGGAAGCGCGAACGGAGACCAGGATGACGTAAACCAGCCACCAAACCACCAGAGCCGACCCGATGACGACGGCGGCACCCACCGACGGCTGTTCCGCAGGGCCGAAAAGCAGAGAGACTTTTCCGGCCAGGGCCGAAAGCGTCTCCATTCCGGGAACCTTCTGGGGAACCAGCGGCGCCCCCATTTTCTTGGCGGCGAAGAGGTACCATCCCCCCACCGTCACCAGCGCGGCGACAAGCCCCCAGAAAAAGGCACCGCCTCTCCCGGAGGAGAGTTCCCGGATCCGCAGCTTCTCCCGTTCGGGACTCTCCAGCTCCACTTTCGGGATGCCCGGTTCGGCGGGAGGCTCTTCCATCCCGAGCGACTCCAGCAGTCTCTGACTCTCCTTGACGACCGGGATCAGGCGCTCCCGCTCATATTCCTCGAATTGGTCCAGATCCTTCTGGATACTCATGATGCACGCTTCGAGCTCTTTTTCCGCCTCTTCGACCCGCTGGCGGGCCGCCTGGACACGGTGGTGGGGCTGACTGCTCGCCGGGACCGCCACGGCGGCGGGCGTCTTTTGCGCCTCCTCCGCTTCCTCCCCGGGCTCTTCCGACTCTTCGGCGGGACGATCGGTTTCGGAAGCAGTCGTCTCCTCCGCACCCTCCGCAGCCGCCTCTTCCCTTTGCTGCCGGGGTTCGCTCTCTTCGGAAAATTGCTCCTCCCGTTCCGTACTCTCCGAGGTCGTCGCCTCGTTCAGCTCCTCGTTTTTCAGCTCTTCAGCCATGATCGATCCTCCTTTTTATGATTGCTCATCGAACTTAATTGTAACCAAAGCCACTAAAACTTCGCTGTGAAAACTCCGGAACTCTTTTTCGCTATAATCCGTTCCAAAAAAGAGGAGATCTATGTCCCTGATTCTCTATCTTTTCGTCGCCCTGCTGGCCCTCTCCGTCATGGTTTTTTTCCATGAACTCGGACACTTCGCCGCCGCCCGGTTTTTCGGGGTGACGGTGGAGCGGTTCAGCATCGGTTTCGGCAAGGTCCTCTGGCGCGGGCACTGCTGCAGCACCGAGTGGGCCTTCAGCGCCATCCCCCTGGGGGGCTACGTCAAGATGAAGGGGCAGGACGACAGCGATCCCCTGGCCCGGGACGACGCGCCCGACAGCTACGGCGGCAAAAAGCCCTGGCAGCGGATCGTCATCCTCCTGGCCGGTCCCCTGGCCAACCTGGTCCTGGCCTTTTTTCTCTATCTCTGGATCGCCCTCCAGGGCGCTCCCCTCATCGCCGCCGCCGACTACCTGCCCCCCGTGGTGGGCAAGGTCGCTCCCGACACCCCCGCCGCCAAAGCCGGGCTGCGCCCCGGTGACCGGATCGTAGCCATCGAGGGGCATCCCGTCCGATACTGGTATCAGATCGGCGAGACGATCCGACAGACTCCCGATCCCATCCTGCTGACCATCCGCCGCGACGGAAAAACCCTCCAGCTCAGGCTCCATACCAAGGTGGTGGAGGGACAAAACGAGTTCCGCCAGAAGATCCGGCGCCGCATCATCGGCATCTCCCCCGAAGCGAACCGGGAGACGATCCTGCGTTTCACCCCTTCGGAAGCCCTCTTCTATGCCTGGCGGGAGACCCTCAAAGCCGCTTCCCTCATCACCCGAAGCGTCCAGAAGATGAGTACCGGCGAAGTGGGAGCCGAAAATGTGGCGGGGGTCATCACCATCTTCGACATCATGATGAAGTTCGCCAGGGAAGGGCTCCCCTACCTGCTCTTCATCATGGCCCTCATCTCCGTCAACCTGGGGATCCTCAATCTGCTGCCCATTCCGGCGCTGGACGGGGGGCATATTCTCTTCAATCTTTACGAGATCGTCACCCGGCGGGAGCTGAGCGAGACCGCACTCTACCGGCTGACCCTCTTCGGCTGGGCCCTGCTGGGAGGATTGATGTTCCTGGGGCTTTACAACGACATTCATCGACTATGGGGAGGTACACATGGCTGACAATATTCTGAGCCGGGAGGTCCTGGCACGCAATCTGGAAGAGGTGATTCAGCGCATCGAAGCGGCCCGTCTCAGGGTCGACGACCACCACATCGTCAAAATGGTGGTGGTGAGCAAATACACCGCCGTGGAGAACATCGCCACCCTCTACGAGCTGGGGCAGCGGGCTTTCGGGGAAAACCAGGTCCAACAGCTGGCCGAGCGGATGGAGAAGCTCGAAGCGCTTCCCCTGGAGTGGCACATGATCGGCCGCCTCCAGAAGAACAAGATCAACAAGCTCATCGATCTCGACCCTTTCCTCCTCCACTCCCTCGACTCCCCGGAGCTGGCCGAAGCCCTCGACAAGCGTCTCGAGGCCAAAGGCAAAACGATGGAGTGCCTGCTGCAAATCAACAGCGCCCAGGAGGCGAGCAAGGCCGGCGTCGCCCCCGAAGCGGCCGTCGAGACCTACCGGGAGATCGCCGGGCGCTTCCCCCGCATCCATCTGCGGGGCGTCATGACCATCGGCGCCCACACCGAAGATCGCGCCCTGATCCGTCAGAGTTTCGAGACGACCCGCAGCATCTTCGACCGACTCCGGGGGGACGGAGCGGAGATCTGCTCCATGGGCATGAGCGGCGATTTCGAGCTGGCCATCGAGTGCGGCTCCACCCTGGTCCGGATCGGCTCCGCCCTCTTCCGGGACGCCTAGAGGTCCGGCGATGATCCGCAAGGTTTTTAAAAAGAAACGCCACGATCCCGAGAGCAAAATCGGGAAAGCGCTGGCCAAATACAACATCCCTCCCGAATATTTCGGTGTCAGCCGCCGGGCCGTCACCCGGGGGATCCTCGTGGGACTCTTCTGGGGCTTCATCCCCATGCCGATGCAGATGCTGGCGGTCATCCTCACCACCCCTTTCATCCGATTCAACGTCCCCATCGCCATCGCCATGGTCTGGCTCTCCAACCCCCTCACCATGCCGGCGATGTACTACATGGAGTACCTCACCGGAAACTTCCTCCTGGGCCGCCCCGAGATCCACCATGTCGAACTGACGATGGAGTGGTTCAAAACCCATCTGGGAGATATCTTCGTCCCTCTCTACGTGGGCACCGCTTTTTACTCCATCGTCGTCAGCTACCTCATCTACCTCCTGGTCAACTGGCTCTGGATCCGTTCCGTCAAAAAGGAGAAACACCGGAAGGAACGGGAGCGACGGGAGCGAAAGGGGCTGGAGTGAGAACTTTAGTGTATTGGTGTATTGGTCTATTGGTAGATTGGAAACGGCGCTCTTTCCTTCTCTCCCACTCAACACTCAACACTCAGCACTCAACACTCCGATAAATGCTGCCCGAACTCTTCGTCCAACGCCTCCAATCGCTGCTCCCTCCGGAGAGCTTCGATCGCGTCCTGGAGACTTTTCGGCGGCCCAAAGCCACCACCTTCCGCCTCAATCCTCTCAAGACCGATGCCGAACGTCTCGAAAAGGAGCTCCGGGACTCGGGGCTCCATCCCGAAGCGGTGGCGGAACTCCCGGGAGCCTACCGCCTCCCAGCCGAAGAACGCCGGGCCCTGACCGAAAGCGACGCCTTCCACGAGGGGCGCCTCTACATCCAGAACCTCTCCTCCATGCTCGCCCCCCTGGCTCTGAATCCCAGGCCCGGCGAGCGCAACCTCGACCTGGCCGCCGCTCCGGGGGGCAAGACCCTGATGATGGCGGGGATGATGGAGGACCGGGGCTGGCTCTCGGCCGTCGAACCGGTCAAGGAGCGCTTTTTCAAGCTCAAAGCCAACCTCGAACGCTCCGGCGCCACCATCGTCCACACCTACATGAAGGACGGCCGCGGCATCGGTCGGGCCTGTCCCCTGATGTTCGACCGGGTGCTTCTGGACGCCCCCTGCTCCTCGGAAGCCAAATTCTCCACCCTCAATCCCAAAAGCTACGCCTTCTGGAGCCCCCGGAAGATCAAAGAGAGCCAAAAGCTCCAGAAGCGGCTCATCCTCTCGGCCTGGGAGAGCCTCCGCCCCGGCGGACGGCTCCTCTACTCCACCTGCTCTTTCGCCCCGGAGGAGAACGAGGCGGTCCTGGACGCACTATTGAAAAAGCGGCCCACCGCGGAGATCCTCCCCCTGGAACTCCCCGTGGCGAACGTCACGGAAGGGCTGGAAGCGTGGGAGAAGAGACGGTTCGACCCCGCCGTCACCCGGGCCCGGCGCATCCTGCCCACGGAAGAGATGGACGGCTTTTTCCTGGCCCTGATCGAAAAAAAGGAGAGCCCGTGAATTCCCTTCCCGAGATCGCCGTCTTTTCCACCGGCGGCACCTTCAACAAAGTCTACAACC
>CAZGGT010000086.1:0-1962 GCA_964525335.1 uncultured Nitratifractor sp.
AATCGCCCAGGCCCTGGCCAACGAAGGGATCGGCTTCGTCCTGCTGCTCTTTTTCGTCGCGGGGCTGCTCCTGGCCCTGACCCCCTGCATCCTGCCGATGATCCCGATTCTCAGCTCCATCCTCGTCAAACAGGCGGGCAAGGAGGGGGGCGCAAGCCGCTCCACCTCCTTCCTCATCTCCCTGGTCTACGTCGCCGCCATGGCCGCCACCTACGCCCTCATCGGGGTGATCGCCGGGCTCCTGGGCTTCGACCTCCAGGCCCACATGAGCAACCCCTGGGTCATCGTCCCCATGGCCGCCCTCTTCGTCGCCCTCGCCTTCAGCCTCTTCGGCTACTTCGAGCTGGGGCTTCCCGCCTCCTGGCAGAGCCGCCTCACCCGCGCCAGCGACAACGCCCAGGGCAAGGGGCTGGTCGGCACCGCCATCATGGGCTCCCTCTCGGCCCTCATCGTCGGCACCTGCACCGCCCCGGTCATCAGCGGGGCGATCATCTTCATCTCCATGACCGGCGACGCTTTGCTGGGCGGGCTCAGCCTCTTCGTCATGGGGATCGGCGCCGGGATGCCCCTGCTCCTCATGGGGGCCGGCGCCGACCGCCTCATCCCCAAACCCGGCGGCTGGATGACCCGGGTCAGCCAGATCTTCGGCGTAGTGATGCTCGCCATGGCCCTCTACATCCTGCGGGGAATCCTCAGCCCCTTCTGGTTCCTCACCCTCATGGGGCTGCTCCTCATGGGCAGCGCCCTCTACATGGGAGTCTTCGACGACAGCGAGAAGCGCCGGGGGGCGGCCAAACTCTTCCAGCTCCTGGCCTGGGTCCTGCTCCTGAGCGGCTCCCTACTCTTCGTCGGGGCCGTCGGCGGGGCCACTTCCCTCCTCGACCCCCTCGCCCCCTTCACCGCCAAACCGTCGGCCTCTGCCGCCCCGGCCGAAAACGACGGCACCGTCCCGATGGCCCAGCGCCGGGGCTACACCCTCGAACGCCTGCAGAAGGAGGTGGCCGCCGCCGCCCGGAAGGGCAAACCGGTCGTCGTCGACATCGGCAAGGAAAACTGCGCCGCCTGCACCGAACTGGAGCACATCACCTTCCCCGACCCCAAGGTCCGGGAGGCGATGAAGCGTTTCAAGTTCATCCAGATCGACATCACCGCCAACACCCCCGAAGAGCAGGCGATCCTCAAACACTACCGCCTTTTCGGTGCCCCCAACATCCTCTTCTTCGACTCCCGGGGCAAGCCCCTTCCCGAAAAATCTCTCGTGGGCTTCGTCAAACCCGAGGCGTTCGCCCGACATCTTGAAGGGATCCGTTGAGGGGAGCTGAGAGCAGGATACGGAAAGCGGGAAGTGGAGAACGCCTGGCCGCCCTTCCCCTTCCCCCTCACCAACACTAACACAAACACCCACACCAATCTGCTACAATTCCGCCGAAAAAAATTGACCGTTATTTTTTAAACGAAGGAGCATCTATGCAACAGATCGATATGAACTCTCCCGAATTCCAGGCGGAATTGGAGAAGACCTGGCGCTTTGTGGAGAAGGTCGACAAGCAGTTCGGGTTCGTCCAGAATCCCGACGAAGAGATCAACGAAGGGGTCGCCATGGGGCTGGCCCGCAACCGCCTCATCTACGGCAAGCGCTACTGCCCCTGCTTCATGGTCGTGGGGGAGACCCCGGAGGAACGTAAACAGGCTGACAACCGCATCTGCCCCTGCAAACCGGCGCTGGAAAAGGAGATCCCCGAGGATGGCGTCTGCCACTGCGGGATCTTCTGTACTCCCGAATACGCCGAAGCCAAGCGCCTCGAAAAGAGCGCCGAGGAGGCGGTCCACCAGCACTCCCGGGGACTCAGCGTCGAAGAGGCGAAACTGCTCCTGGAGAAGGAGCAGCTCGACGGCGACGAGATCGAAGCCCTGCTGGAAGCCCGGGAGCTGGGGATGGTCGATTTCAAGCTCATCGACGTC
>CAZGGT010000087.1:0-2915 GCA_964525335.1 uncultured Nitratifractor sp.
CATCCCGGCCGCGTCCTGGGCATCGGAGAGGTACAGGTGTCCGACTACCTGGACAAACCCGAGATGGTCACCCGCCTCGCCCCCAGTCGGCTGAAGGTCCATGAAGAGCAGCGCTGGGCCGGAAGCCTGGCCAAAAGCATCCAGGAGGTCCTCCAGCAGGATCTCACCCCCCTCCTCCCCCGGGTCACGGTCCTCAACTACCCCTGGGAAGAGCCGGTGGATGACCGCTACCGCCTCTACGTCACCGTGGACCGCTTCGACGGCGACGCCAACGGCACCGTCACCCTGGCGGGCCACTGGAGCCTGGCCGACCGCAACGACAGCAAAGTCGTCGCCGGTGAGAAATTCCGCTACGTCGAACGGGGCGCTCCCGGCCCCGCCGGCGTCGTCGCCACCCAGAGTACCCTCCTCGAACGCCTCAGCCGCCATATCGCGGGGAAAATACGGAGGTATTTTTAAGTCGTTCGCCGATAGTCGTCGGTCATAAGTCCCCGGACTTTGACCCACTCTCAACTCTCAACTCTCCTACCGATTCAACCAGTAAATCAAGCTCGGCAGATTCTCCACGCCGAAATAGAGAGCGTGGTTGTTGACATGCTCCCCTTTGCGCCAGACGTAGCTCGCCCGGAGCATCTCCATGAACTCCACGTAGGCATTGAGCCCGTAGGCACTCTCAGGATCCCAGAATTTCCGCTCCACGTTGCCGAAGCCGCTGAGGCCGAAGCCATAGGTGAGCGCATCGTTGTAGCGGTGGAGCACGTCGGCATCGAGACGGACGAAGTCGCCCCCGTCCCTGCGGTCCTGGAAGTTGTAACTGCCCCGGAAATCGAACCCGTCGATCCAGCCCAGGTCTTTGTAGTAGCTCGCTTCCCAGGCGAAACTCATCCCCCCGTTGACACTGTCGAAGGCGATCTCCTTGGGGAGCAGGCGCAGCAGCTCCCGCATCTTGGCATGACGCTTTTCCCGAGGGGCGTTGATCTGCTGAACCTCCCAGCCCGAATGGTCGCGCACCAGGGCTGCGGCTCCCCAGGCCACGGTGTTGAGGATCCGGGCCACCGGACGGTAGGAGGGGTCGACCTCGGCGTGATAGTTCTCCAGGGCGGTGACCCGGTTGATGACGTACCGCAGAGGACGCTGGTACCAGTGATCCGGGTCCTTGACCATGGAGGCGAAGATGGAATGGGGACGGTAGGGAAGATACTTGAGATTCAGGTGGCGGAGAAAGTAGCGGAAATTCTCGGCACTGTAACGCCGATCCTCCGGCACGCCGGGCTTGAACGCGTAGTAGATGGCCGCGTAGCGGTTGGACCGGGGGACGTGACGGTCGCCGAACTCGATGGCGCTGAAGACTTTGAAAGCGATCGCCGCTTCTTTGGATCGTGGCACCCCGAGATACTCCGCCAACTGCTCCATCAGCTCCCGCTGCCCCATTGGGGCGAAGGCCTTCCGACTTCGCAGCGCCTTGGCGAGATTGTAGATGGCGTCGTAAACTCCGACATGGTAGTCGTAGAGACGAAAATTGCGGTCGATAAAGGCGCCGAAGTGTTCCAGGAAGCCCGCCGTCAGAGGAAGCGCGCGGCTGGAGAGGATCAGACGCCGCTCGGAGTGACCCCGAAAATAACGATCGATGGTCTGGTAGAGAAACATTTTCTGGTAGATATCCGCCGCATTGGCCAGGGGATAGAGGTTGGAACTCAGAAAGCCTACAGGAGCTTTCTCTGGCTCGGGCTTCTTGGGGCGTTTCTGCCCCCGCATACTGGAAGGATCGAGGAAAAAGAAAAGATGGATCCTGCGATCCATGGCGATGGCCAGGTCCAGGGGGGTGTTGTTGTAGACGCCCCCGTCGATGAAATAACCACTACCCCGTTTTCCCCGGTAGATGTAAGGAAGCTTCACCTGGGGAAAGGCCCCGGGAAAGGCGGATGAGGCGAAGAGAAGCTGGGGAACCATCTTCGAAGGGTTGCTGGTGACTCCCGGGATCTCCAGATATTTCAGGTCGACCGAGGCATTGGCGTCCACCTTGCGGTTCTCGAAAGCGAGCCGTCCATGTTTTACCTTCAGGGTCAGAGGAACGGAGAAGGCCTGATGGCGGATCTCGATCCCCTGAAACTCCTCGATGATGGGCTGAGCCTTGGTCACGGCGATCCCCAGGGCCACTTCGCAGCCGTCCCGAAACAGCGGCTTGCGCAAATGGCGCATGATGGCGGCGGCTTTTTTCTTCAGGACCCGACGGCTGAAGAGGGTGCTGCGGTTCTCGGTGTCGTCGGGGGGCACCAGCAGGTCCTCGATCCCCAGATCGACCCAGGTCTTGTAGAGCAGGTTCTTCTCGATAGTGTTCTCTTCGGATTTCTGCAGATCCTGGCACCAATAGACCGCCGTGAGCAATGCGTTGATGGAGCCGGCGGAAGCCCCCGCCACATCCCGAAGCTCGGGCCGCACCGGGGCATCCACCTCCCGCATCCGCGCCAGCATCCGGATCAGCGCCCAGTTGTACCCCGCTTCGTAAGCCCCCAGACTCACACCCCCGCTGATCACCATCCCGAGATCGACCTGCTCCTGGTCGGTGGCGGGCGCCGATTTTTCCGCCGCCAAACCCCCTGCAATAAGTAGAAAAGCGAGAAAAACCTTATGAAACATAGAACCCCTTTGGGATATTTTAGCGGAATGGGATGAAGTGGCTGAAAGCTTAAAGCTTAAAGCGAAAAGCTGAAAGCTGAAAGCGAAGAGCTGAGAGCTTAGAGCGGAGGGCTGAAAGCGGAGAGCCTAGAGTGGAGAACTGACATTGTTCAATAAACTTTATCCGCCCGGGACTATCGACTATCGACTATCGACTATCGACTATCGACTATCGACTATCGACTATCGACTATCGACTATCGACTATCGACTATCGACTATCGACTATCGACTATCGA
>CAZGGT010000088.1:0-9506 GCA_964525335.1 uncultured Nitratifractor sp.
CCGCCGGCGGGCATCACCTCTTTGCCGCCCACCAAAAAGGTGTTGAAGTTGCAGAAGTAGTTGACGGGGGTCGGCACCATTCCCGCGTGCAGTACCACCACTTCCGCGGCGTTGAGGCCGCTGACCAGCCAGTCGGAGAGCTGGGGAGAGTGGGTTCTGGCGTCGTAGCTGACCACGGCGTACTCCCCGTTCTCCTTGATCTTTCTGCCCAGGAAATAGCCGATGAGCTTCACGCTCCTTTCGGTCAGATCTTCGCCGAAAACGCCCCGAATGTCGTACTCTCTGAAAATATGCCGCATGAATATTCTCTTTTCATGGAAATGAGTAAGGAATGGTATCAGGGGTTTGTTGAGACGGGGTTTGGGGAGGGAGGAGGGCCAAAGAGAGGAAGGCCTTATATAGTTGACCGTGAATAATCCTGAAATTCCAAGAAAATCTTTTCAAGAAGGAAGAGAAATAGGCATCGACGTTTCTTCTCTCGCTTTTAGAGACGATGGGCTGATCGTTTATCGATCTTGATATTCCTTGCCCTGCCTGGAATTCGATATGACACCGATTTTTCCGTCCGTTTTCGTGCCGTCGTTTCGGTTCTGCGCTTCTCGAATCGAGAAATCGTCATCACGTACAAGGATGGAAACGAATGCATCGTCCGCGACGCGGAAAATTCAATTATATAAGATATTATTATCAAAACACTATAATTTTGTAAAAAATGTATCGTATAGTTACAGAATTGTTTTCAATGAATATATTTCTGAAGTTGACGGGAAAACTTTTCCCCGGGAGTGGATATGATCTTCTATGTTTTTTCCGAAATTGAAAGATATCGCATCGACCGACATCGTTTATATCGAAGAAGATCGTACCATCCGCGAAGCGATGGATCGGATGTTCTCCACCCAACACAACTGCCTGGTGGTTGAGGGGAAGGATGGCTACTACGCGCTCTCCATCAACCAGGTGTTGAAAAGCTGGGATACCGGAGAGAACCCCGCTCTTTCCGTAGGAGAACTTTCCCTCCGACGGATTCCCACATTTTCCAAAGAGATGAACATTCTCGATGCGCTGGATGAACTCGAGTTCAACTTCGATGAGATCCTCGCACTGGAGGAAAATGGGGATGTCTACGGGATCCTGACCTTCACGGATATCATTACCAGTATCGATCCCGAAACCTTCATGGGGAACTTTCGTTTGGATCATATCCTCCGGGTGACCCGGAGGATCCCCTGGCTTCCCCCCGAGACCAAAACCCACGATATCCTCCGGGAGATGGAACGGACCAACCACTCTTCGGTCATTCTGGTGGAGGAGCAGAAGCCTGTGGGAATCGTGACCTCCAAAGATATGCTTCGGATCCTCAAAAAAGGAGGGAATCTTCAGCGTCCCATTCGTGAATATATGATCCGGCCGGTCCTCACCCTTCCCTACGAAACCACGATCTCCGAGACGCTGGATTTTCTGCGGAAACACCGTTTCAAACGGGCGGTCGCCGTGGATCGGGCGGGCAGGCTTATGGGGGTCTTTACCCAGAAAGAGATCGTCGCCTTCACCTATCACCGCTGGATGCAGATTCTCAAAGAACATCAGAACAAACTCGATCAACTCAACAAACTGTTGCTCCAACAGAATCTGGAGATCGAAAAAGCTTCTTCTCTCGATGCGCTCACCGGCCTCTACAATCGTATGAAATGTCACGAACTTTTCATTTCGGAATACACCATCATGCTCCAGCGTCACAACGCTCTCACCCTGGTCCTGATGGATCTGGATCAGTTCAAACAGATCAACGATACCTATGGACACAATGCCGGCGACAGGGTGTTGGAAAAGGTTTCCAGGGTGCTTATGGAGCACTTGCGCAATGCCGATATCGCCTGTCGGTGGGGAGGCGATGAGTTTGTCATCCTCCTGCCCGCCGCCACCCTGGATCAGGCGGAACACATTATGGAGAACCTCCGGAAGAAAATCGCGGGGTTGAGGTTTGGGAGTCCGGCAATCACGTTGACGGCGAGCTTCGGGATGGTGGAAGTAAACGAGGGAGAAACGCTGGAAGCGGTGATCGAGCGGGCCGATCGGGCTCTCTATCGGGCCAAAGAGGAGGGGAGGGACCGCATCGTACGGGTGGAAGGAGGAAGAGCGGAGGCGTAACGTCCGATCCGTACGGATCGGAGCTACTTTCAGCGTGCGAAGCTTTTTCCCGCCCCCTTTTTCCGCTGTCGCACGGGATTCTTCGCTCCGGAAGTACCTCTGCGCCCCGGCAAAACGCTCGGCGGCGAGCGCCCCTACCAGTGGACCCACCTCTACAACCCCATCGAGAAGACTCCGGCGACCCCGCTCCACAAAAAGAACCCCGCCGTTCCCCGGGAGCTCGGCGAGGTGGTGATGAAGATGATCGCCCCGTCGCCCAGGCGCTACGAGGTCTTCACGGAGATCCCCGGCGAGCTGGGGCTTTAGCGGGGAGCGGCCCGCGTTTGTTCTATGGTCTTTTGCGGGGAAAGATCGCCCGGAGCACCTCTTCACCCCGGAGCATCTCTTTGAAGGTATTGGCATAGGCGTGAAGCCGTTCGTCCCCCTGGCCGTAGGAGGCGAGGTGACGGAGGTTCATACGGGCGGCCAAGCGCTCCACTTCCGGCAGGGTGGTGACCAGGCCCACCTTTTCCATCGTACGTTGCCGTAGGATGAGGTGGGTGACGAGTTTCAGGTAGAGGGTGGAGAGAAAGCGGGGATGCAGGGCGAAGAAGGAGAGGATGTAGAGAGAGGCGGGGGCATCGACCCCGGCGAAGTCCCCACTGTCGAGCCGGGATTTGGGACGTTGGAAGCTCAGGACCTCTTCGAAGGCTTCCGGACGCATTCTCAGGGCGAAAAGCAGGCCCAGAACCACATCTTTGTAGAGGAGAACGTGGAAGAGATGGCGAGGATCGAGGCTCCATTCCCGAAACCTGGATCGCTCCACCTGCGCGAAGCCTGTATTTACCGAGTCGTAGAGGGACTGGTGGATCTCGAGCAGTTGTTCCCGGCGTTCGAAGTGGCGCAGGGAGATGATACGATACTCATCGCCGGGAAGGGTGTCGAGAGGGAGTCGGACATAAAGCGCCCGGGGTTTTCCGATGAGGGTGTCGACTCCGTTCCGGGAGAGAATCTCCTCCGCCGATTCGACGGAATCCTCTTCCACGCAGGGGAGTGCCAAGCCCGAACGTTCCTGGAAGTAGCGGAGGATCTCACCCATCCGCAGTGGCGGGGGTTGACTGCGCCCCCGCTCCCATTTACTGAGGGTGGTCACATCCAGTCCGCCGAACTCCCGATCCTCGAAGAGATAGAGTTCGGTGACCAGCTCTTCCTGGGTCAGGCCCAATGCCTGCCGGCACCGTCTGAGATAGTCGGAAAACTCCATTCCTTTCCCCCTCTCTTCCACGCCACGTGAGGAGGATTATAACAGAAGGAGTCGCCCCACGAAGCATCTCCGATCGAACCGGGCGCTCGTTCCCTCCCGCAATGGAGGAGCGTCTCGTTCCGCCCTCAGTTTCCGCTGCCGTTGTTCATCATCAGGGGATAGGCGAAACCGTTGTCGGTGGCGTTGCTCTCTTGGATGATGATGAAAAAGCCCTCCATCGCTTTGAATCCTCCCTCGGCGAAACCGGGCGTTCCGGCATCCACCGCGACGTAGCCGCCGCCACCGGAGACGTTTTTGTCGCTCACGTCGGGGCTGTCGTGCTTGTAGAATACCGGATCGATGTAGGGATCGTTGGCGCTGTCGCCCATCGGTCGATAGGTGTCGCGGACCGTTTTGTCGGGGCTGAAATAGAGGTTTCTCATTTCGAACGCGTAGGGAAAGGGATTTCCCGCCATATATTTTTTGACGTTGCCCGGGACGCTCATCGTTCCGTCGGGAAGTCCGGCGAACCCGGCTTTTTCGAAATCGGGATCCTCGATTCCCAGTACCGAGGCCTTCGATGTCGGCGTCGGAGCGAGCCCGCTCAGGGTCTTGTCGATGGTGACGGTACGGTTGGCGTCGGTGATGATCCAGTAGCTGTGTCCCAGACTCAGGGTGCTGTCGGCCGTGAGTTTCTCTTTGTCCGTATTTTTGTGGGTGGCGTTGACTTCGTAATGGTCGGTCCCCGTCTGTCGATACATGACCCAATGGCCTCCATCCTCGGGCTCGCCGTAGTCGCCGAGGATTTGTCCGAAGAGTTCACGGACCGTTCGGCTTCCCGTATTACAGGGGACGCTGATCAGTCTCCAGTTGTACGCGGTCAGAGCCGTGAGATTTTTTCCGCACATAAATTCCCGATAGGCGGCCTGGGTGTCCTCTCCGTTCGCCCCGGCATATTCGTCCTGCATCCATCCCTTCGAGGGGGTCGGATCGTCGATCCCGTTGTTGGGGGAGTGATAGTCGTCGGCGCTTTCCAGCGAATCGAGCATCCCGTTGACTCCCACGGATCCGGAGAGGGGGCAGGCAGCGCCCTGGGAAGGAACGATTCCCTCTTCACAGTCGGTATATCCGTCGTTGTCGCTGTCGGTATCGATCGAGTCGGGTATGCCGTCACCGTCGGTATCGGGCTGGGCGATCGGCGTGCCTCCCTGATCCGGATCGTAGGCGTCGTCCAGCCCGTCCCCGTCGGCATCGACGCCCGAAGGGGCCACATAGTTCTGCGTGCTCTGGGCTTCGATATTGTCCGGGATGCCGTCGTTGTCGCTGTCGAGGTCCTTGTCGTCGGGGATACCGTCTCCGTCGGAGTCGAGGAGACAGCTCACGGTAAAGGCGATCCACTCGTTGTAGGTCGCTCCGCTGGCACTCGCACTGTCATATCCCAGGAGCGGCAGGCGGACATCTTCCCCTTCCGTCGTGGAGGTTCCGCCCGTCAACGCCCGTTTTTCCATCCGAATCTCCGTGATTCCTCTCGGAAACGATACGGACCAATCCGCATCGGCGTTTTTGACCGCATAGACACGGAAGCTCTCTCCGCTTTCGAGCAGACCGTCCGTCGCCAATCCGGCGATCTGACGGTTGTTCAGATCGAAATCGCTTTCGGCGCCGTATCGGTACATCGTCGCCGAAGGGGAGGCAAAATCGAGATAGGATGCCTTCCCTCCACCCGACCAGGATGCGTTGAAATCCGAGGCTTCATTGTTGCCCGTCGTCTTCCCGATCCTTTGGCGAATACCGAGGATGGGTACGCTTCCCGCCGAGAGATTGCCAAGAGTGATCGTATAGCCGAAGGCGTCGGGATTGTCGGAACTGGCGGGATGGAAGATTTCGATACCGGGTTTGCCATCGTAGGTCGTATAGCGAACCTGTGCACCGTATCCCTGATAAAGATTCTGGGTGAGGGTGAAGTCGCCGGAGCATCCTCCGTAGATCCCTCTGACGGTTCCGTTGGCATCGTTGTTCGACTGGGTGAACGTGAAGAGCGTCGGTTCCATCTCCTTGACATCGGGAATGCCGTCGTTGTCGTCGTCGAGATCGAAAAGATCGGGTACCCCGTCTGCGTCCGTATCCTCGTAACGGACGCTGAACTGAACGTTGTCGATGGAAAACTCGTCGTTGGTCCCCCAGGTGCCCGTGGCCGAAAGGATTCGCAGTCCCGACTCCGACGAGAGTTCGTCGGAGCTCAAAGGGCAGGTGATCGTGCCGTTTTCATCGTCCATTTCGCCGTTGTTGCCGTCGTCGCAATCCTCCCAACTCGAGGTCGCCGCATTCCAGAGCTGTACTTTCGGCCAATCGTTACGTCCTTTTTCGTGTACATAATCCAGGGTCAATTGAGCGCTCAGCGCTCCCGTCAGATCGAGATGTCTCTCGATGGTGTCTCGGTCGATATTGTCGAGATACAGCGTCCCGTTTCGGATGGAAAAAGTACCGCTGTCCGGTGAACCGTCGTCCCCCGTTTCGATCCAGTCGGTCGAAAAAGAGAGCGTTCCGTCGTTGTTTCCGTAGGAAACGGTACTGAAGGTGTCTTTGAAGGTTTCCGTCGCCGTCGCCGCATAGAGGGAGGCACCGGCGAAGAGGCCGAAGGCCGTAATGAATCTGAGCAGAGAATGAATGGTGTTCATAGTGGGTTCCTTTCTGTTTCTTCCTATCGGAGTCGAACCGGATTGTTCAGGAAAGCGGATAAGAGACTTCTCCTTTTTGATAAAATTTCTAATTTAAACAATTATATCATATTTTTTTCCCTCTACGATCCGGGACCGATTCCGGACGAAATCAATTCGCGTGGAATGGAGAGAAGGGTGATGCACTTGGCGTTTTTCCCAAGTGCATTTCGAAAAAAACGCCCTGTCGTAAGCCCGGAAAACACTCTATACTGGGTTCAACCCATTTGGGTTTGGGAATGGGGAAGCTTCTCCCCCTCGGAATCGCCCCTCAGGGGGCATCTTTGTCAGGCATTCCGTCCCCGGACCGTCTCGTCGCCGGCCGGTTCCACCCACCCTGGGAGATTGAAGTCGTCTCTCCCTTATCATCCTTTCGTCTCTCGATCGCTCCCAGGGTGGATGGAACCGGCCTTACCCTCCGGATCTTTTCCAGAGCTCTCCAAACCGGATGGAGGGTCGGACTTTTTCCCAAGTTCCGTGGATTTCCGCTCATCGACGGAAAAATTTCCGATCCTTGCAGAGAGGGGGTGGGACGGGCGATGAAGTCGTGACCGGATGAAAGCAAGAAACGGTATCGTCCCCTTATTCCCGGGGCTCCATACGGCACGCGGTCTGTTCCGGTGTAAGTCAATCTAGGATAGAATAGCCCCTACATCAAAAACCGACTAAACGGAACAGAGTGAAGAGGAGATACTTATGGCTATCGATCCACAGACTCTCGATTACGTCGCCCTGGGCGTGCTGGTCGTCGTATCGCTGGTCCTGATCTACGCGATCATCTACATCCACGACATTCCCTACGAGATGGCGAAAAAGCGCAACCATCCCCACCAGGACGCGATCCATGTGGCGGGGTGGGTGAGCCTCTTTCTGATGCACACCATCTGGCCTTTCCTCTGGATCTGGGCCTATCTCTACAAGCCCGGGCAGGGGTGGGGGACCGAGACGGTCCGGATCGAACCCTCCGAAGAGCTCGAAGAGGATCTGAAGAAACTCGCGGAGCTGGAGAAGAAGGTGGAGAAGCTGGAGAAACGGCTGCAGCGGGCGGCCGAAACCGCCGCTTCAAAAGCCGGTGAGCAGGAAAGGGGCGCCTGATGGAAACGTTGATGATCCTGACCTACACCGCCCTGTGCTGGGTGGTCTTCAAGGTCTTTCGCATTCCCGTCAACAAGTGGTCCCTCACCACGGCGGTACTCGGGGGGGTCGCGATGATCGGAGCCATGCTCATGGGAATGGCCTACTTCCATCCCGGATCCCGGAGCGCACGGACCTACTTCGTCACCACCGGGATCGTTCCCAATGTTCGGGGCAAAGTGGTCGAAGTCAGCGTCCGGCCCAATGTCCCGGTCAAAAAAGGAACGGTGCTGCTGCGGATCGATCCCACTCCCTACCGGGCGAAACTCGACCAGGTCCAGGCGGAGCTGAGCTACGCCCGGAAGATGCTCGAAGACAGCATCCGCCTCATGGAGAGCGCCGGCGGTTCCAAGTTCGAGGTGGAGAAGTGGAAAAAAGAGGTGGCCCGCCTGACGGCCCAGCTCGCCGAAGCCCAGTTCGATCTCCAGAGCTGCGTGGTCCGGGCCCCGTCCGACGGGTTCGTGACCCAGGTGCGGGTCCGGCCCGGGCAGATGGCGGTTCCCATCCCCGCCCTGCCGGTCATGACTTTCGTCAATACCGACTCCGTCGCCTTCATCGCCGGATTCGGCCAGGAACCGGTGCAGAACATCAAGAAGGGCGATCCCGCCGAAGTGATCTTCACCGCCGTGCCGGGCAAGACCTTCCAGGGGCGGGTCAAGGAGGTGCTTCCCGCCATGGCGGAGGGGGAGCTCAACGTCAACCGCAGCCTCTACTCCTTCAACCAGCAGTTGCCTGCGGGGCAGGTCCCGGTGATCATCGACCTGGACAAAAACATCAGCTCTCTCGGCCTTCCCCTGGGCGTGGAGGGGGTCGCGGCGGTCTACGGAGCCCAGGAGGGATTTTGGAGCCATGTGGCGATCATCCGCAAAATGCTGCTGCGGATGCTCAGCTGGAGCAACTATCTGCGTTTCCACTGATGAGGAGAGAGGGATGAAGAAGATGACGAAACGGACGGGCGGAGCGCTCCTGGCGGGGAGTCTGGTGCTTCTGTTGACGGGCTGCGTCCACAATGTGGTCCCCAGCAAAGAGTTGATCGACGGGACCAAAAAGATCGGGGTCCAGCCTCCCAAGCGCTTCCGGAGCAGTTACACCGGCGGCACGGTCCGGGACGGCTGGCTGCGGAACTTCAGGGATCCGACCCTCAACCGGCTGGTCGCAGAGGCCCAGAAGAACAATCCCGACCTCCAGCTCGCCGCGGCCCGGGTGGAGCAGGCGGCGGCGTTGATGAACCTCACTGCCTCGGGGCTCTACCCGACCCTGAGCCTCAGCGGGACCCATACCCAGCGCAACTACACCTACCGGGACGACAACCATTACAAGGCGACGGGGGTCCTGCTCATCGGATGGGAGCCCGACATCTGGGGCCGGATCTCCAATCTCACCGTCTCCGACGCGGAGCTGACGGTCGCCCAGCTGGCCGACTACGAGTGGGCCCGCCAGTCCCTTTCGGCGACGACGGCCCGGGCGTGGTTCCTCCTGGGAGCCGACAAGATGATCGCCGATTTCGCCCGGCAGGTGGTAGCGATCCAGGAAAAGGCGGAAAAAGTTCTGCAGAAACGGGCGGAGATCGGCCAGGGGAACATGCGGGACGTCCACATGATCCGGGGAATGCTCGCCGAGGCCCGGGATACGCTGCAGGCTTCGCTCGCGGCCAAGGACCGGGATACCCGGGCCCTGGAGACGCTGATCGGGCGCTACCCCTCCAACCGGATCAGGGCGCATAAGCTGCGGGGAGTCTACGGCCGGGTACCCACCGGCGTACCGATGGGGCTGCTCAACCGCCGTCCCGACATCATCGCCGCCCAGTACCGGGTCGCCTCCGCTTTCCACAAGACCGAAGCGGCGAAACTGCTGCGGCTCCCGACCCTCGACTTCTCTCTCCAGCTCGGATACGAGTCGCTGGAGGATCGAATCGCCAAGCTCTTCTCCGGGGTGCTGATGCCTCTCTTCGACGGGGGCGAGATCCAGGCCCGGATCGACGCGGCCACCGCCGAGCAGAAAGCGGCCATCGCCGCCTACAAACAAACGGTGCTCAACGCCTACCGCGAGGTGGAGACGGCCCTGGCCCGGGAGCGTTACCTGGCCCGCCGCCACGCCTACCTCGATACGATGGTCAAAGAGTACAAAGCGGCGTATGAAATGACCGACAAAAACTACAAGATCGGCCAGGGGACCATCCTCGACGTCCTCCAGGCCCAGAGCAAATGGATCGACGCCAAAATCCTCCGGACCCAGATCCTCAAGGAGCGCCTCGTCAACCGGGTCAACCTCCACCTGGCGCT
>CAZGGT010000089.1:0-4435 GCA_964525335.1 uncultured Nitratifractor sp.
GGATATAATCGTTTCCTCAGATTTGAAGAGGAGGGAAAATGTCCGAAGAGAAGATCGACGTGGGATACGACTGGCAAGAGGAAAAGTCTTCCGGGGGGATGAAGGGCAAAGGGTGGATCGCCCTGCTCCTGGCGCTGATCCTGATCGGTGGGACGACCCTCTGGAGCTACAACTCCCTGGTCGCCCTCTCCGAGGCGGTCGGGGCCTCCCGGGCCCAGGTGGAGAGCAACATCCAGCGCAAGGCCGACCTGCTCCCCAACCTGGTCAAAACGGTCAAAGCCTATGCCAAGCACGAAGAGAAGGTCTTCGGCGAAGTGGCCCGGCTCCGCTCCGCAGCGACCGGCAAAGCCCTGGGCGACATGCAGTCCGCCTCGGCCCTCGACGCGAAGCTCAGCGGAGCCCTCGTGCGGCTCATGGCCGTCGCGGAAAACTATCCCGACCTCAAGGCTTCCGAACAGTTCCGGCAGCTCCAGGCCCAGATCGAGGGGGCCGAAAACCGCATCAACGTCACCCGGATGCTCTACAACGACGCAGTCCGGGAGTACAACGCAGCCCTCAAAAAGATCCCGGGGCGCTTCGTCGCACCGCTGCTGGGGCTCCACCCCGCCGAATATTTCCGGGCGGATGCTGCGGCGAAAAAAAACCTGAAACTGGAGATCTGAGATGCTGCGAACGAGGATATTGCTGCTTGCGTTTCTTCTGCTTCTGGGAGGCTGCTCCGACAGCGGAAGTTCCAAGGACGCCACAGGTAACGAACGGATCGATGCCGCCACGGAAATGACCTCCAGGAAGATCCTCGTCGACGACGCGGCACTCCTGGGCGACAAGCCCAAACTCCTCCGCGACTATTACAAATTCAACGAAATGCTGCGCAAAGACTACGATATCGACTTTCGGGTGATCACCACCCTCAGCGAGGAGGATATCGACCGCTTCGCCAACCGGAAGTTCAACGAACTCCAGAAAGAGAGCCGCAGCAAAAGCGGCAAGGCGCTCCTCCTGGTCGTCAACCCCATCCGGGACAAGGTCCGCCTCGAAGTCTCACAAGCCCTGGAACCGGTCTATACCGATGCCTTCGTCTCCTACGTCGAGCGCAAAGGAATGGTCCCCTATTTCCGGGACGAGAAAGTGGCCGAAGGGATCTACATGATGGCGGAGCTCATCAGCGACCGGGCCATCGAGGCGCAAAAAGGAAAAGAGTTCATCCCCCCGATACCCAGCCGCTCCATCGGCGCCGGTGCGAAGACCGAAGCGAAGATCGGACGGAAAGACCCCGAGGCGAAGGCGGGACCAAAGATCGAAGCCGACGCTGCAGAAAGCCCCCTGGAGGTTCTGAAGCGCTACCTGGCGCTCCTGCGCAGCCACAACCGCAATCCCGACCAGCCCATCTACAGCCGGGCGTCCCGGGAGTTTCTGCGGAAATGGACCGTCACCGAGGTCAACATGGACAACGAGGTGCGTTTCCTCACCCCCTGTATGGAGGGCAAAAGCACGAAGATCTCTTCCGATGGCCGCCACGCCGTCCTCCTCAACGAACCCCTGGACGAGCACCGCACCTGCTCTCCGTACTTCTTCGTCAAGGAGGAGGGGCAGTGGCGCCTCGATCTGGCCGACATGTCCCGGATCCTGCGTTTCAACCAGAAGATGCTCTGGCACTTCGACAGAAAAGAGCGGCTCCGGGGCGAAGGGATCTATTTCGCCTTCGCCTTCGACGGATACCATCTCGACCGTCATGGCTACCCCCACAGCGTCGATCCCGAAAAGGCCAAGCCGGCTGATGTCCGCTGGGGCTATACCTGCAAGCCCTGGTACCGCCCCGGGGAAGACCCCAAAGAGCTCACCCGCTGCTGGATCGCGGGATACTGGCCCGGCAGCCCCGCCGAGATACGAATCGGCCTGGAGGGCTATGACCGGATCCTGGCCGTGGGGGAAGGAGCCGACCGGATCGAAAACGTCTCCTACCGGCAATTCATGGAATACATGAAGGAAATACCTTCCGGCGAAATCGCCACCATCCTCGTCGAACGGGGCAGACCCGACAACGGAACCCTTCGACGTTTCGAACGCCGGGGTGTCGCTCCTTAGAAGAGCTTTCGCCTAGAGGACCCCGGGTTCGGTCTGCGGGGGCACCGTCGACGGATCCGTACGTACCCGCATCACGTAGGTCGGAAACGTCGTTTCCGACATCCCAGGAGCAAAGATCGAAAGGGACAAGATACAACGCCGTGACACGAAAACCCCTCCGACTCGTCGCTGCTCTTCCATAAAGGATGGCGACCTCAACGCCGTCGCATCCAGACACCGCTCTCGACGTGTCCGGTATAAGGGAACTGATCGAAGACCGCGGCTCGAAGCACCTCGTGGGTCCGGGTCAGATGCTCCAGATCCCGGGCCAGGGTTTCGGGATTGCAGGAGATGTAGAGGATGTGCTCGATGCCCGTAATGAGCTCCCGGGTCGCCCCGTCGAGCCCCGCCCGGGGCGGATCGACCAGGACCGTGGAGAAGTCGTAGCCCGCCAGGTCGATCCCCGCCAGCCGACGAAAGGGGCGCTCGCCCCGGAGCGCCTGGGTCATCTCCTGGGAGCTGAGACGGACGAACGCGATATTCTCCACGCCGTTGAGGGCGCAGTTTTCCTTCGCGGCGCGGATGGAGTTTTTGCTCACCTCGGTGGCCAGGACCTTCCCGAAACGCTCCGCCAGGGGGATGGTGAAATTCCCCAGGCCGCAATAGGCCTCCAGCAGATCGCCGCCGCCCGCCTCGGCGGCCCGTTCCCGGGCCCAGGCGATCATCCGGGCGTTGACGAAGGGGTTGGGCTGGGTGAAGCCCCCTTCGTAGTGGCGATAGCGGTAGCTCCGCCCCCCGATCTCCAGGACTTCGGTGACGTAGTCCCGGCTCAGGACCTCCCGCTGTTTGCGGCTCCGGCCGAGGATCGAGGCTCCCAGCCGCTCCTCCAGCGCCCGGGCCTCCTCCATCCAGGGGGCTTCCAGCCTCCGGTGATAGAGCATCGTCACCAGACACTCCCCCGTCGTCGCCGCCAGAAACTCCACCCCGAAAAGACGCCGGCGAAGCTCCGGCGATGCGTTGACCGCTTCCAGGAGGGGGTCCATCCGTTCGGCGATGGGCTCCAGGACCTTGGGACACTCGGTGATGAGCACGTGGCCGTCTTTGGCGAGATTGCCCATGGCGTAGTCGCAGCGCTCCCCCTCGTGCCAGATGCGAAACTCCGCCCGGGCCCGATAGTGGCTCGTCGGCGAGGCGTAGCGATCCATCGCTCCCCCGTAGAAAGGAGCGAGCAGCTCCCGCACCCGTGCCGTCTTTTCCTCCAGTTGCGCCGGATAGGGCATCCCGTAGAGGGTGCAGCTGCCGCACTCCCCAAAATGTCGACATTCCATTTAGAACCCTTTGGATATAATCGTGATAAATATTCATCTTTATTCTATCCAAAAGGAAGTGTTGCATGTCATTGAGCGTCGTGATCCTGGCCGCGGGCAAAGGGACCCGTATGAAATCCTCCACCCCCAAGGTACTCCATGCCATCTCCGGCAAACCGATGCTCTTTCACGCCATCGACGCCGCCGCGAAGATCAGCGACGACATCACCGTCGTCCTCCACCACCAGTACGACCGGGTCCGGGAAGCGGTGGAGTCCCAATACAAAAAGATCCGCTTTCACCGCCAGGACGCCGAAAACTACCCGGGCACCGGGGGCGCCCTCCGGGGAATCGAATTCCGCCACGAGCGGGTCCTGATCCTCAACGGCGACATGCCCCTGGTCACCACCCACTCCCTCCTGCGCCTCAGCGACGCCGGGGGCGACATCGCCATGAGCGTGATCCCCCTCGAAGACCCCTCGGGCTACGGCCGGGTCGTCATCGAGGACGGAGAGGTCCGCCGCATCGTCGAAGAGAAGGACTGTTCCCCCGAGGAGCGGGCGATCCGCACCGTCAACGCCGGGGTCTACTGCGTCGACCGCGCCCTGCTGGAGCGGACCATTCCCGCCCTCTCCAACGCCAACGCCCAGGGAGAGTATTACCTCACCGACATCGTGGAAATGGCCGTCGAGGAGGGACTCCGGGTCCGACCCGTCTTCGTGGAGGAAGAGGAGTTCAAGGGGGTGAACTCCCGGGCCGACCTGGCCCACGCCGAAGAGCTGATGCAGCGGCGCATCCGCCGCTACTGGATGATGGAGGGGGTCACCATGAGGCTTCCCGAGACGATCTATATCGACTGCCGGGCGGAATTTCACGGGGAGTGCGAGCTCGAAAGCGGCGTCCAGATCCACGGCCGCTGCCGGATCGAAAACGCCCGCATCCGGGCCCATAGCGTCCTGGAAGAGGCCGTCGTCCGAGACTCCGTCGTGGGCCCCATGGCACGGATCCGTCCGGGATCCAACCTCTCCCACAGCCAGATCGGCAACTTCGTCGAGGTCAAAAAG
>CAZGGT010000090.1:0-12709 GCA_964525335.1 uncultured Nitratifractor sp.
GTTCTACCGGGTCGACCGCCTCCGCTGGAACAATTCCATCGGCGTGGGACTCTTCATCGTCAAATACATCCTCCGGCTTCACGACACGGAGCTGGAGATCCGCAGCGTGCCCGGGGAGGGATCGGTCTTCGGATTTTCCCTTGTAAAGATGCGGGAACGGGAAGCCTCTGCCGAATAGTGTTAAAATACGTTTTATTCAAATACGAACCGTGTCAATCCAATGCAGTTAGATGAAAGGGTCGCTATGAAATTCGCCATACTCTTCGGAGGGTCCAGCTACGAACACGAGATCAGCATCGTCAGTGCCATCACCCTCAAAAAAGTCCTGAAACGGAGTGCGCCGCTCTTCATCTTCCTCGACGCCCGGCGGGAGTTTTGGCTCGTCGAGCCCGAGAAGATGAAGTCCAAGACCTTCAGCTCCGGAGAGTACAAAAAGGGCAAGAAGCTCCAGCTGGGCCCGGGGGGCTTCAGTGTCGGGGGATTGCTGGGAAGCAAGCCGCTGGCCTTTGATGTGCTGATCAACCTGATCCACGGCCGGGACGGAGAGGACGGCAAGATCGCGGCGTTGATGGATTTTCACGGCGTTCCCTACATCGGTCCCCGGCTCGAAGCCTCGGTGCTCAGCTACAGCAAGCTCCACACCAAGCTCCTGGCCCGGGAGCTGGGGATCGCCACCCTGGAGTATCGCCTCCTGCAGAAGGGGGGAGATCGACAATGCGACCTCGGGTTTCCCTGCATCGTCAAGCCGGTCCATCTGGGAAGCTCCATCGGTGTCAGCGTCGTCCGCAGCGCCCAGGAACTCGATTATGCCCTGGATGTCGCGTTCGAATTCGACGAGCAGGTCCTGCTGGAGCCCTTCGTGGAGGGAATCCGGGAGTACAACCTCGCCGGCTGCCATACCACCGCCTGGGAGCTCTCGCTGGTGGAAGAGCCCCAGAAAGAGGAGTTTCTCGACTTCGACAAGAAATACCGGGATTTCTCCCGGGACGGCCGGGTCCGGGAAGCGGTCATCGATGCGCCGCTTCGGGAGGAATTGGAGCGGGCCTTCCGGAAGATCTACGATCCTCTCTTCCGGGGAAGCCTGATCCGCTGCGACTTTTTCGTCGTCGACGGCCGGGTCCATCTCAACGAGATCAATCCCATCCCCGGTTCCCTGGCCCATTACCTTTTCGACGATTTCGAGGCGATGCTGGAACGCCTGGCGGCCCATCTCCCCGTCGAGAAACCCCTTACGATTGATTACCGCTATATCCACTCCATTCAGAGCGCCAAAGGCAAGGCATAGGAAGTAGGAATCCCCTTCCCTTCGGATGGGGGAAACCGACGAAAAAAATCCCCTTTTCTTTCACGGTTTTTAAGAAAAACAATTAATAAACAACTCCGTTAAGATTCCGTTTATTTAAGTTTTTTTATAGCTTGCCTCCCCTATAATATGCCGTTACCGTTACATCGTCGTAACAAAATCTTATTAGGAGGCTTGTATGCAGTCTAGCGCAGCCATGGAGTACGACTACTCCGTTGCCAAACTCTACATGTGGACTACGATCATCTTCGGCATCGTCGGGATGACCATCGGTGTTCTGATCGCCAGCCAGCTGGCGTTTCCGGAACTCAACTATCTTCTCGGGGAGTACGGGACCTTTTCCCGTCTGAGACCTCTGCATACCAACGTGGTGATCTACGGATTCACCGTCAGTGGGATCATGATGTCTTTCTATTATTCCGCTCCCCGGGTCCTGAAGGTCTCCCTCGGTGAGCTTCCCTTCTTCAATTTCCTGGCCAAGCTGGGCTTCGCCGCCTACCTCGTCGCGGCGACCTTCCTGGTCATCTCCCTGGGAATGGGAATCACCGCCAGCAAAGAGTATGCCCAGATGGAGTGGCCCCTCGACGTCGCCATCGTCGTCTACTGGGTCATCTGGGGGATCGTGATGTTCGGCCTCATCGGCGCGCGCCGTGAGAAAGCCCTTTACATCTCCCTCTGGTACTACATCGCCTGTTTCCTCGGGGTCGCCATGCTCTACCTCTTCAACAACATGGAAGTCCCCACGATCTTCTTCTCCGGAGGTCTGGGAGCCTGGTATCACTCCGTTTCCATGTATTCTGGAACCAACGACGCCCTGATCCAGTGGTGGTGGGGACACAACGCGGTCGCCTTCGTCTTCACCGTGCCCATCATCGCCATCATCTACTACTTCCTCCCCAAAGAGTCCGGGCAGGCGGTCTACAGCTACAAGCTCTCTCTGCTCTCCTTCTGGGGACTGATGTTCGTCTATCTCTGGGCCGGCGGACACCACCTGCTCTGGTCCACCGTTCCCGACTGGATGCAGACCATGGGATCCATCTTCTCCGTCGTCCTGATCCTTCCCTCCTGGGGATCCGCGATCAACATGCTGTTGACGATGAAGGGTGAGTGGAACCAGCTGACCGAGAACCCCCTGATCAAGTTCATGGTCCTTGCCTCCACCTTCTACATGCTCTCCACCCTCGAAGGTCCCATTCAGGCGGTCAAGTCCGTCAACGCCATCGCCCACTTCACCGACTGGATCCCCGGTCACGTACACGACGGAGTTCTCGGCTGGGTCGCCTTCATGATCTTTGCGGCGATGATGCACGCGGCGCCCCGCGTCTTCAAGCGCGAGATCTACAGCAAGTCCCTGCTGGAGGCCCAGTTCTGGATCCAGACCACCGGCGTCGTTCTCTACTTCACTTCCATGTGGATCGCCGGAATCACCCAGGGAATGATGTGGCGGGCCGTCGACGAGTACGGAAACCTGATGTACAGCTTCATCGACACCGTTTCCGTGCTCCATCCCTACTATACGATCCGCGCGATCGGTGGTCTGCTCTATCTGATCGGTGTCTTCATGTTCGCCTACAACTTCGTGATGACGGCGACGGCTGGACGCAAACTCGAGCAGGAACCCCAGTTCCGCTCCCCCATGGCATAAGGAGGTAAAAAGATGTTTCATTGGTTGGAAAAAAACCCCTTCCTCTTCTCGGTCGGGGTCTTTATCGTCATCGCGTTCGCGGGTCTTGTCGAAGTCCTGCCCAACTTCGCCGAAGCGGCCCGGCCGGTCAAGGGGCTCAAGCCCTACACCGTCCTGCAGCTCGCCGGCAAAGAGGTTTACAAAAAGGACAACTGCATCGCCTGCCACTCGCAGCTGATTCGTCCCTTCAAGGCAGAGACCGACCGCTACGGTCAATACTCCCTGTCGGGTGAGTACGCCTACGACCGTCCTTTCCTCTGGGGATCCAAGCGGACCGGTCCCGACCTGCACCGGGTCGGAAACTACCGGACGCCCGATTGGCATTCGAACCACATGTGGGATCCCAAGTCGGTCGTACCCGATTCCATCATGCCCGCCTATCGGCATCAGTTCACGAACGTCGCCGACATGGAGACCGCTTATGCCGAAGCCGTCACCGTCAAGAAGGTTTTCGACACTCCTTACGGAGACGAGATTCAGCCCGGCAAGGCCGCCTTCGAGAACTACATGAAGCAGAAGGCGCTTCCCGAGGCGATGAAGATCGCCAAGCAGATGAAAAACAAAGACGTCGTCGCCATGGTCCAGCAGGGCAAGATTCCCGAGATCGTCGCCCTCATCGCCTATCTCGACCGTCTGAAGTAAGGGATCTGCGGTGACATTGACGGAAATGCAGGGATACGCCTTCTTCTTCTTCACGATCTTTCTGGTCGTGATCCTCTACGGCTACATCCTGCATCTCTACCGCAGCGAAAAAAAAGGTGAACGGGATTACGAGAAGTACGGAAAGCTGGCTCTCGACGACGAGCTCAGCGACCGGCCGATCGAAGAGAATCCCAAAGCAAAGAACGCAAAGAAGGAGTAGTTAATGAATTCAATGATCGTCAAGGGACTGGTGCTTGCCGGGGTCCTGATCGTCGCGACCTTCGTGGTGATCAAGCAGATGCATATCGATCTGAGCGATCCCGTCAACATGATCACCTTCCTGGGAGCCATCGCCATCGCCGTCCTGACCTTCGGGGTCGGAGCGAAATACATGGCCCAGATGAAGACCGATACCGCCGGCGGTGAGCTGGCCGAAGAGAACTGGGACGGTATCGGCGAGTACAAGAACGAACTGCCCAGCGGATGGGCCTGGTCCTACGTGGGTACCATGATCTGGGCCGTCTGGTATTTCCTCTGGGGATACCCGCTCAACGCCTACAGCCAGATCGGTGAATACAACCAGGAGGTCAAGAACTATCAGAAGAAGTTCTCCGAGAAGTGGAAGAACCCCTCTCCCGAAGTCCTGCGGGATATGGGGGAGTCCATCTTCCTGGTCCAGTGCGCCCCCTGCCACGGGGAGACCGGTGACGGCCTCTCCGGCAAGGCCCAGGACTTCACCAGCCGCTTCACCAAGGAGCAGGTTCTGGCCGTCATCAAGAACGGGCAGGATCAGCTCAAATTCCCCCTGGGCGCCATGCCCGCCGGGATGGCCCAGGGCAAGGATGCCGAAGCGGTGGCCGAGTATGTCGCCAACGGCATGAAGGGTGACGCGCCCGCCGCCTGGGGCACCTGCGCCGGATGCCACGGACAGGATGGCAAGGGCAACGGCGGTTCCGCTCCCGACCTTGCCAACTACGACGAGCCCCTGATCAAGCACGTGCTCGCCCATGGCAAGACCGGGATCATCGGCCACATGCCCGCCTTTGTCGACCGCTTCACTCCCGTCCAGGAGAAAGCGCTGGCAGCTTATATCGCCACACTCAAGCAGTAAGGAGTCACTATGGCAGCTACGGAAAACACCCATCGAAACGCCTGGGGAATCAACGGGGTCCTCGGGATGCTGATCGCTACGGCGCTCCTGCTGAGCATCCTGGCATTCCTCGTCACGAAAGCGATTGGCATTCAGCGGGCGGAAGCGACCCACTACTACGATCCCGCCCCCATCGTCAACAGCCTCGACAACGTCAAAATGATCAGCAAAGAGAATGCGAAATTCGCATTCCGGGACGTCAAGCCTGAAGGAGAGAAAAAATGATCAGAATCATGGATAAAGTGATCGGTTGGTTTATGGTGGGTCTCGCGATCCTCACTCTCTGGTCCGTCCTGACCCCCAATCACCTCTTCGTAGGCTGATTCTCCGATGTACTTCGCAGCAAGGGCCACCTTGCTCGCGCTTCTGCTTACCTTTTCACTCTCGGCCCACTATCTTCTCAACGACCATCTCATTTCTCCCAAGGCGGGTGACGTGATCGAAACGATCGGAGCGGAACTGCAGGAGAAGACGGGGATTCACGCCTACGTCATCGCCAGCAACGACCGTCCCGGCAAACGGGCCAATCTCTACGAGTATGTGAACAAGTATCGCCAGAAGCTCCGCGAGCCCTGGGTGGCGATCCTCTTTTTGCCAAACGTCAAGCGTCTCGGCATCCTGGTCTCCGACTCGGACATGAAGTCCTGGTACGACCCCGGCGAGGTCAAAAAATACGCCATCGAAATCCTGGGAAGCGTCGACAGCAACAGCCGGCAGTCCAAGTATGACGTGGCGATGGTCCAGGCCTATTCGGAGTTGGCCGACGAGCTGGCGGCCCACAAAGGGGTGCAGCTCACCCGGACCATCAAAAACGAAGGAGGTTGGTTTCTGACGGTGGTGACCTGGATGGTCTATTTAGGCTCCATTTTGGTTTTTTGGGTATATTTCGGCCGACCCCTGTATATGAGGATACGTTATGGCAAACGACACTAAAAAAACCTACTGGCCCCACATGATCCTGGGCTTCGTCGCCATCGGCATCGTCCTGGGCTACTGGACCGTCAAATCGGCGATCCGCATGCCAGTCCACGAGTCCAACGAGTTCATGATGAAGTATCAGACGGCCGACAAAGACGCCAACGAAATCATCGAGGCCCAGCAACGCTTCGACGCCCGATACAAGCTGGCGCTGAAGGATATGAACGATTCGGATTTCAAGCCCGAGCACCTCAAACGCAAACCGGGACGCATCGTCGCCCTGGGCCCCGTAAACCGGATCAGCTACGAAGTGACCGACCGTGCCGGCCATCCCGTCTCCGACGCCAACGTCACCCTTCTCCTCACCCGTCCTCACACGGAAAAGGAGGATCAACTCTTCAAAAACATCCCGTACAAGAACGGCAGATACACCGTCGAAAAGCTCCGCCTGAACAATCCCGGCCGCTACATTCTCCGTGTCCGGGTCCAGAAAGGCGATGCGATAGGGTATCGGGATACGGCAGGATATTTCAAGCCGACACCGAATCGGTAATCCCCGCATACGGTCCTCTCCCCCGGTATGAAGTCGGAAGTGTTGGGCAGACGACTCTCCTGGCTGCTTGCGGCGGTACTTTTTTTTGGAGAGCTCGGTCTGACGCCGGAGCGTTCGGATCTTCGTTTTTGGTATGAGAGTACCTGGATCACCCTCTTTACCCTTTTTCTGTTCGTGATCCTCTATCTTTCGACGACCCGCCGTCTGGCGCATCTGGCGAGGCGTGCGGCGCCGTGGAGGAGTCCGATGGCGCTGTCGGTCTGGCTCTGGATCTCCGTCGTCACCGTTTCCTTCTTCTGTTCGACCCAGGTCGATGTGGAAAATCCGCTGGTACGCATGCGTCTGGCCGAATATATCGTATACATCCTTTTTTTCGTCGTTCTTCAGGATTTTTTTTCCCGGTATCGGCCGGAGTTCCGGGTGATCTTCTCCGGGGTGATCGCCGCCGCCCTGGTGTTGACGCTGGCCTATTTTCTCGGGAGGATCACTGAGACAGAGCCTTCGGGTGCCTGGGGGCTGCCGATGCTGCATTTCGGGGCTCTGTCTTTCAACGACAATATCCGTCGTCTCGGTTATCTTCTCGAAAGTGCGCTGGTGTTGCTGTTGTACTGGTCGATGGTGCCGCTGCGTAACCGGATTTTTCCGATCGTCGTTGCCGCAGCGCTTTTTCTCTTTTTGCTTTGGCTGGAAGGAAGAGCTTCCCTTCTCGGTCTCTACGCCGTGGGAGTGCTCTATCTTTTCATCGAAGGCAAAAAGCGGGGATGGACGAAACGTTCGATGATCCTGGCGACGGCGCTCGCGATCGCCGTTCCCGTCGGATCCTACCTTCTGGGGTTCGGACATACGGGGAGCGTGATCGACCGGACTCTCTCCGCCCCCTCCCTCGACAGTGCGAGCAGCAGCCGCCTGGAGCTCTGGAGCGCCATGCTGCGGGAGTGGTGGAGCCGTTCTCCCTGGATCGGAACCGGGCCCCAGAGCCTCCTCGCCTATCCCGGGATGGGCAGCGGGATCATCCATCCCCACAATTTTCTGCTTCAGTTTCTCATCGAATGGGGTGTGGTGGGTACCGTGCTTTTTCTGTGGCTGCTTGGCTCGCTGCTCTACAGAGGATGGCGGAGCTTCCGGCGGGGAGGGGAATCCCGTCCCGCCCGCCTCACGGCGGGGCTTGCGATCGTGGCCCTTTCCGTGACGGGTCTCCTGGGAGGAATCTATTTTTTCTCTCAGACGGTGCTGATTCTGTTGATTATGTATGCCGCTTGGAGTTTTTCGGAGGTATCGGACTAGGATCTGAGATGTTTTTCGCTATTTTTTGATAGGGGGGATCCTTTTTCATTTTCCTTTAAGTATAGTCCGGTTATCATTATAAACGAGCAGATAGATTCTGTTCGGAGATTTTTTTCAAGGAGTTAGTTATGAGACGCGGTTTTACTATGATTGAACTGATCTTCGTGATCGTGATTATCGGTATTTTGGCGGCAGTCGCCATTCCCAAGCTGGCGGCGACCAGAGACGACGCCAAAGCGGTGAAAGCGGTCAATAATCTGGCCACCTGTATCAGCGATATCGGCGCGGCCTACACTGCACGGGGTGAAGAGGACAACAATACGGCTGCATGTGTGGCAGTTGCACAGGACAACTGTTTCGCGATTGGGGATATCAACACCACCAACGCCGACGGAAACATCTCCGCACAGTCCGTAAGCAATGGTGCCGCATGGTGCGTGACGGCTCAGTCCATGGCTACCAAGCAGAGCCTGGTCAAGAGCGGTACAGGTGCCACCAGTATCAAATACCACAACTTCGGTGGACAGGGCGTTTCTTTCTAAATAGCCCGGGATCGTCCTCCTCACACCTTCCCCCGGCGGGAAGGTGATCTTCACCAGTACCTTTCACTTTCCTCTTTTGATATATCATCCGGTTTTAAATTCGCTTTTCTTACTGTGACTGTGGGAGCCTTCTTTTGGGGTGTTTCGGTCTGTCGAACTCTTTGACCGACAATCGGTGCTTTCGAGATTTTTAACCGCTTAATTTTTTTCAAATCTTAAAAATATATAATATCTGTGATAAGATTGATCTGGAGCATGAAGCGAAAGAAAATGACGGCACGTACATTGACCCGGGAAAGACAGGGCGGTGAGCTACCGGAAGGAGGAGGGAATGGAGCGATGAGAAAAGCGTTCAGTCTGATCGAACTGATTTTTGTCATTATCGTAATAGGGATTTTGGCGATCGTTTCGTATCCGAGGTTGGCAGCGACCCGGGACGATGCAAAACTGTCTACATTGGCTCAGAATACGATGATGGCGGCGACGGAGATCGCCTCGTACGCCGTGTCACGCGGACAGGCGGAGAACAACCTGAGCGAAATGTCCACGACGGCGGCGCAGATGGTTCAGCGGGGAGATGCCAGTACCGCGAACCGCCGCTTGGACATTCATTGGAAGGGGGTGTCCAATTGTCTGGTACTTCGGATCACCAACTATACCAGCGGACCGGTGCAGGGAGAGGTGCTGACGATCGAAGCCAACGGTACCGTCAGCAATCCCGGATGTGATCGGCTTCGGAGTCTGATCGATACCCAACGGTTTCCGATTCCGCTTCACGGCTCGATGATCAGTTATTAAAGTAGGGAGGCTTTCATGTCACAGGAACGTCCGTATCGGATTACTTTTTTGCTCTATGTCGCCATTATCGTTCTTCCTCTGGCCTTTTATTTCTCCATTACTCAGATTCGGGGGCTCGAAGCGGATACCCGGGCGATCCGCCAGGTGGCCCGGACAGGAGGAAACATCCTGGAATACAGTATTGTCGACGATGGGGCGACAAAGCAGATCCTGCGGCAGCAGATCGAAGGGACATTGGATCTGTTGAAAGAGTGGGCGATGGAGGCGGACAAAGAAGGGCATTATTATGTCGGGGGGCGGAATCCCAGTGGCGACATCGAGGCACTCGCCAAATGCTGGGACTCCGTTCGGGGCGGTGCGGGTACGACCGAGGCCAGGACATGCTGGGAAGAGGCCAAGGCGATTACCTTCGCGACGGAGCGGATGACCGCTCTCAAGACTGACCGGATCTACAACACCCTCTATCTCTCTCTGGCCGTCGCGGTACTGCTGCTGCTTTTGCTGATCTTTTTCATCCGGGCCTATATCGAACAGCAGCTGCGCAAACATGCGATCCTGGACGGGGAGACAGGACTCTACAACCACAAATTCTGTCATACGACGCTCCGGAAGCGTTGTGCCCAGGCGGATCGCAACGGATTGCCGCTTTCGCTGCTCTCCATTACGGTAGAAGGGCTGGAGGAAGGATCGACCCGTTATACCTCCGAGGAGAGGGAGAAGCTCCTGCAGATGATCGGGAGCTACCTCAAGGGAATGGTCCGGGAGAGCGATGTCGCCTGTCGGGAAGAAGACGAGACTTTCCGCCTGATTCTCCCCGATACGCCGACGGAGGGAGCGGAGGTCCTGGCCGGTCGGATTCGGGAGGGATTGGAACGGGAGGTACATACGCTCTTTCCCCAGTTCAAAATGCGGATCGGAATCCGTACAAAAGGGAAGGAGACGAAGTGTCTGGAATTTTTGGGGTGAGCGATCCTTCTCGTCGGTCCGTCGAGGTTTGTTGATCTCCGGGGGATGTAGTCGTTTTCATCCTCTCGACAGGATGGAAGGGGCGGATTCTACCGTTCTTTCAGGATTCGGGGCAGGGTGATTCCCGTCTGTTGCTGGTATTTCCCCCGACGGTCGGCGTAGGTGGTTTCGCAGGGCTCGTCCCCCTGGAAGAAGAGCACCTGGGCGATCCCCTCGTTGGCGTAGATCTTCGCCGGGAGGGGGGTCGTGTTGGAGATTTCGATGGTGATGTGCCCCTCGAAGCCCGGCTCGAAGGGGGTGACGTTGACGATGATCCCGCAGCGTGCGTAGGTGCTTTTTCCCAGGCAGATCGCCAGAGTGTCGGGAGGCATCCGAAAATACTCCACGGTTCGGGCCAGGGCGAAGGAATTGGGGGGGACGATGCAGATCTCTCCTTTGAAGTCCACCACGTTGTTTTCGCTGAAGTCCTTGGGGTCTACCACTTCGGCGTTGATGTTGGTGAAGATCTTGAATTCGTCGCTGACCCGGATGTCGTATCCGTAACTGCTCAGGCCGTAGCTGACAACCCCCTCGCCGACAAGCCCCTCGCAGAAGGGTTCGATCATCCGGTGTTCCCGGGACATTTTCCGGATCCATTGGTCGGATTTCAGGCCCATTTTTTCCCTTTTTCGTGCTTTTCCAAGAGGTTTTTCTTCGCTTTCATTGAAAATCGCACTCTTTGGATATAATGACGGCATTATAACCAATCGTGAGGAGAACCGATGAAATTCGAAGAAGTCAAAGAATTGATGAAACTTTTTTCCAAAAGCAAACTGGACAAAATCAAAGTAAAAAACAAAGACTTCGAAATCGAGATGGAAAAGGGAGGTGAGACCGTGGTCGTGGAGACCCTTCCCGCCGCGACGGCTCAGCCGGCGGCACCTTCAGAGGTCCCCGCCGCCCAGAGCTCCGCGCCGGCTCCCGCGGCCGAAGAGAACAAGCCCACTGCCGAAGGAGAGCTGATCACCTCCCCCATGGTCGGCACCTTTTACGCAGCTCCCTCTCCCGATTCTCCTCCGTTCGTACAGGCGGGCGACACCGTTCGGAAGGGGCAGACCCTCTGCATCTTGGAGGCGATGAAGATCATGAACGAGTTGGAGGCGGAGTACGACTGCAAAATCCTGGAGGTGCTGGTCCAGGACGGGGAGCCGGTGGAATACGACAAACCCCTCTTCCGGGTGGAGAAGCTCTGAGATGGCCGAGATCAAGCGAATCCTCATCGCCAACCGGGGTGAGATCGCCTTGAGGGCGATCCGGACCATCAAAGAGATGGGCAAGGAGGCGGTCGCCGTCTACTCCACGGCGGACCGGGACGCCCACTACCTCAAGCTGGCCGACGCGGCGATCTGCATCGGCGGCCCCAAATCCCACGAAAGCTACCTCAACATCCCCGCCGTCATCTCCGCGGCGGAACTGGCGGAGTGCGATGCCGTCTTTCCCGGATACGGCTTCCTGAGCGAAAACCAGAACTTCGTGGAGATCTGTGAGCACCACGGGCTGAAGTTCATCGGCCCCGGCGTCGAAGTGATGCAGATGATGGCCGACAAATCCAAGGCCAAGCAGGTGATGGCCGAGGCGGGGGTCCCCACGATCCCCGGCAGCGACGGGGCGGTTCCCGACGCCGAGACCGCCAAAAAGCTGGCGAAGGAGATCGGCTATCCCGTGATCCTCAAGGCGGCGGCCGGCGGCGGCGGTCGGGGAATGCGGGTGGTCGAGGATGAGAGCTACATCGAAAACGCTTTTCTCGCCTGCGAGGCCGAAGCGGTGAGCGCGTTCAGCGACGGGACCCTCTACATGGAGAAGTTCATCGAAGCGCCACGGCACGTGGAGGTGCAGGTGATGGGCGACAGCCACGGCAACGCCATCCACATCGGCGAGCGGGACTGCTCCATGCAGCGCCGCCACCAGAAGCTCATCGAGGAGTCCCCGGCCCTGGTCCTGGACGAGGCGCGCCGGAGGGAGCTCCATGAAGCGGCGGTCCGGGCGACGAAGCACATCGGCTACGAAGGAGCGGGGACCTTCGAGTTTCTCGTGGACAAGCACAAGAACTTCTACTTCATGGAGATGAATACCCGCCTCCAGGTGGAACACTGCGTCAGCGAGATGGTCAGCGGATTGGATCTGATCGAGTGGATGATCCGGGTCGCCGAAGGGGAAGCCCTTCCCTCCCAGGAGGAGATCAGCCTCAAAGGGCACGCCATCGAATGCCGGATCACCGCCGAAGATCCCGTCAGCTTCCTCCCCAGCCCCGGCAAGATACAGAAGTGGATCGCTCCCGGAGGCAAGGATGTCCGCATCGATACCCACGCCTACTGCAACTACATCATCCCCACCCACTACGACTCCATGATCGGCAAGCTGATCGTCTGGGGAGAAGACCGGGACAAAGCGATCGCCAAGATGCAACGGGCTCTGGACGAGTTCGAGGTGGGCGGGGTCCGGACCACCATCGAATTCCACCGCAAGATGATGCGCAACGAAGATTTCCGCAGCAACAATTTCGATACCAAATACCTCGAGGACTACAAGGGCTGAGCCCATTCCTCGTCCCCGCTCTCATTTCTTCAAAATCTATAGATTCTTCACAGATTTTTACAATATTTTTTTGTTATGATTCTTCCGTTTCCGAGACATGGGGAATCGTCACTTTTTTGGAAACGAACGATCAAACCAAAGGAGAATAAATGAAAATTCTGTTGAGTCTGATGATCGCCGCCGGAGCGCTTTTCGCCGCCGTAGACATCAACAACGCCGGAGTCAGGGAATTGACGACCCTGAACGGAATCGGAGAGGCCAAGGCCAAAGCGATCGTCGCCTATCGCAAAAAGCA
>CAZGGT010000091.1:0-2063 GCA_964525335.1 uncultured Nitratifractor sp.
TACGGGGGCTACTACGTCCACAAGGTCAAGTCCAAAGAGGAGGCGGTCAAACTCTTCAAAGAGAAGAAGTACCACCCCATGTACATCCAGGAGTGCATCCCCCTGCGGGCCGACATCCGCGTCATGCTCATCGGCCACAAACCCGCCTGCGCCTTCTGGCGGGTCGCCGGCGAGGATATGGAGCTGACCAACACTTCCCAGGGGGGCTACATGACCTACGAGGGGGTCCCCATGGGGGCCCTGGAACTGGCGGTGGAGGCGTCCAAGGCGGCCAAAGCCGAGTACTGGGCCTGCGACATCGCCGAGCATGACGGCAAATACTACATCCTCGAATGCGCCACCGCCTTCGCCGCCTTTCCCTATTTCCGGGACTGGATCGGCCAGTACCTGATGTGGGATTTCAGCGAAGGCTACTTCCCCAAGCCCCACTTCCCCCTCTACAACTGGGAGGAGCTGGGCAAGATCGACGCGTCGCTCCTGCGGACCATGCGGCATATCGAGTTCAGCAAGTATATTCCCTCCGCCGACGGCGCCTACTACGTCCGGGACAGGGAGGGAGAGTGGGACGTGGAGCTGACCGAAGAGAGCCTCCCCGAGGATCTCCCCGACAACCGCCATCTCCTGGAGCGCATCGCCGACGAGGAGGAGCTGCCCGAGGAGGTGAAAGAGGAGGCGAAGCGGGGAGAGGAGATTCACGACGAGCCGGAAGAGAGCGGGCTGAGCCTGGAGGACGTGACCCTCACGGAGCTGATGACCCTGCACGGGATGGAGGAGGAGATCGCCGTGGAGGTGCTCCGCTACATCCGCGATCACGGCATCGAGAGCCTGGAGGAGCTGCTGGAACTGGAGGGGATCGACCGGCAGACCCTCAGGGTCTGGGGCGAGGAGCTCCATGCCCGGGCGGACCTCAACACCGCCTCCGCCGAGAAGCTGGGCGGCATCAAAGCCATCGGAAAGAAACTGGCGGAGAAGATCGTCGAATTCCGGGAGCGGCACGGTCCCTTCAAAAAGCTGGAAGACCTGCTGCAGATCAAGGGGCTGGGCGAGAAGAAGCTGGAGAAGATCAAAAAGTATGTCACGATCAAGTGACTCGCTTCGCTCGAGTGCTAAGTGCTGAGTGCTGAGTGCTCAGTCGTTTGAAAAAGAAGGTGGAAGTCTCGCAGTGCTCTGCCGGCGCTTCGAGAGATTTTGACAAAGGATTGACGTGAAACAACTCTACCACTCCTACGACCAGGCGGTCGGGATCTTCCGGGAGCTGGCCGAACGTCGCCCAGACCTTTTCCGGGTCGAGGTGATCGGCGAGACCTGGGAGAAACGGGAGATGATCGCCGTCACCGTCACCGACGGGATGGAGCGGGCCGAGGAGAAGCCAGCGCTCTTCTACACCGGGACCATCCACGCCCGGGAGTGGATCGGAATCGAACTGGCCATCGCCTTCGCCCAGTATGTCGACCGCAACTTCACCTACGACGCGCTCCTTCGGGAAGTCCTGGGTGCCGGGACCTTCTACATGGTTCCCTGCGCCAATCCCGACGGCTTCGAGTACTCCCGCAACCACTTCTCTTTCTGGCGCAAGAACCGCCGCCAGAACGCCGACGGCAGCTACGGGGTCGACCTCAACCGCAACTTTCCCGTCGGGTTCGTCAAGAGCAAGAACCCCGCTTCCAACGTCTACGGCGGCCCCGAGCCCTTCAGCGAGCCCGAGACCCGGGCGCTGCGGGATTTCGTGGAGGCCCACCCCAACATCGCCATCGCCCTGGACTACCACTCCCAGGGCAACGTCTTCTTCCCCGCCCACGACTTCCGCCACGAAGATACCGTCGACACCACCGACATGAACGTCCTCTGTGCCAACATGGCGGAGGAGATCCGCAAGATCAGCGACCGGGAGTACGGCATCCACCAGGGCAAGCCCCCCACCAAGCTCATCAGCGGCAGCGGCCGGGAGTTCTACTACTCCAAGGGGATCATCGCCAGCGTCGTGGAGGTGGGGACCCGCAACATCTCCGACTATCTCGACGACATGATCGAGCATATCCGGGAGCAGATTCCGGCGCTCCTGG
>CAZGGT010000092.1:0-15951 GCA_964525335.1 uncultured Nitratifractor sp.
GCTCTCCACTGCCACCACCAAACCACCCCCAATCCCCCAACTCCCATCCCCTAAACTATCCCCCTTTAAACAAAAATGAGTATAATTAGCGCCAAACTCAGTGAAAAGTAAGGATTGGTATATGAAGTTCGAAGACATCGAAATCGAGGACGTTGATTTTGAAGCGATGCTGGAGGAGTCTTTCAAGAAGGAAGACAGCAGCAGCGGGGACCTGACCGAAGGGACCATCGTCAAGATCAACGAAGATGAAAACCAGGCGATTATCGACATCGGCCGTAAGAACGAGGCCTTTGTCTCCCTGGATCAACTGCGGGACGAAGAGGGAAATCTGCTCTTCAAAGAGGGCGACACCATTCCCGTCGTGATTACCGGTATGCGGGGTGAGCGCCCCATGGTCTCCTACGATCTGGCCAAGAAGCGCCAGGCGATGAACGAGTTCATCGAGGAGTACGACGAAAACCAGGAATACATCGTCGAAGGAACCGTCACCAAGAAGAACAAGGGCGGATACGTGGTCGAGGCGGACGGGCTGGAGTTCTTCATGCCCCGGACCCTCTCCTACCTCAGCTCCAAGGTCGACGCCATCGGCAAGAAGGTCAAAGGGGTCATCGTCAAGGTCGACAAGGACAAAGGATCCGTCGTCATCTCCCGCAAGGAGCTCATCGAGCGGGACAAGGCCCGGGTCGCCGAGATCGTCGAGAAACTCCTGGAGAGCAAAGAGCCCGTCGTGGGCGTGGTCAAGAAGATCACCAGCTACGGCATGTTCGTCGACGTCGGGGGCATGGACGGCCTGGTCCACTACTCCCAGATCTCCCACAAGGGTCCCGTCAACCCCTCCAAATATTTCCAGGAAGGAGATGAGGTCAACGTCGTCGCCCTCGACTACGACAAAAAGAAGCGCCATCTCTCCCTCTCCGTCAAAGAGGCCAATCCCGATCCCTGGGAGAACATCGACGAGGTTCTGGGAGTCGGCGATGCCGTCACCGCCACCGTCAGCAACATCGAACCCTACGGCGTCTTCGTCGACCTGGGCGAAGATCTGGAGGCCTTCCTCCACGTTTCCGAGATCAGCTGGGACAAGAACGTCAAGCATCCCAAAGACTACCTGGAGGTGGGCCAGGAGATCAACGTCGAAGTGATCGAGGTGGACAAAGAGAAGCGCCGCCTGCGGGTCAGCCTCAAGAATCTCCTGCCCAAGCCGATGGAGGAGTTCGCCCGCAAACACCGCGTCGGCGACGTCGTGACCGGGACCGTCTCCTCGCTGACCGATTTCGGCGCTTTCGTCAAAATCGACAACGTCGAGGGGCTGCTCCACAACCAGGAGGCCTCCTGGGACAAGAGCAAGCGGGCCAAGGATCTCTTCAAGGTCGGAGACGAGGTGGAGGTGAAGATCATCAAGATCGATACCGACGCCGGCAAGATCTCCCTGAGCAAAAAGGCCCTGGAGAAGTCTCCCGTCGAAGCCTTCGCCGACAGCCACAAGGTGGGCGACATCGTCACCGGAACCGTCAAGGACAAGAAGGACTTCGGGGTCTTCATCGCCCTGGACGACAATGTCGACGCCCTGATCCGTACCGAGGATCTCCAGCCCCTCAAGTTCGAGGAGATCGAGCCCGGCCAGGAGATCAAAGGGGTCATCAGCCACATCGATCCCCGCAATGACCGGATCCGGGTTTCCGTCCGCCGCCTGGAGCGCCAGGAGGAGCGGGAAGCCCTCAAGCACCTCAACGAGGAGCAGGACGACAGCATGACTCTGGGCGATCTGATCAAAGATCAGCTCCAGAAGTAAACCTTTTTAGACAGGAATCGATTCGATGTCCAAATATACCATCGTAGTCTGCGATCATATCCACGAGAGCGGACTCAAAATCCTCGCCTCCGATCCGGAGGTGGAGCTCGTCAACGCAGCCGACGAGCCCAAAGATGTTCTTCTCGAACGCTACATCCCTCTCGCCGACGTCGCCATCACCCGCAGCTCCACCGACGTGGACGACAAGTTCCTCGCCCGGGCCAAAAAGCTCAAGGCGGTGGTCCGGGCCGGCGTGGGGGTCGACAACGTCGACATCCCCGGCTGTTCCAAGCTCGGCATCGTCGTCATGAACGTTCCCACCGCCAACACCATCGCCGCCGTGGAGCTCACCATGGCCCACATGCTCGCCTGCGTCCGGAAGTTTCCCTACGCCCACAACCATCTGAAGCAGCAGCGGATCTGGCGGCGCCAGGATTGGTACGGGATCGAGCTGAAGGACAAGAAACTGGGGATCATCGGCTTCGGCAATATCGGTTCCCGGGTCGGGAAACGGGCCAAGGCCTTCGAAATGGAGGTGATCGCCTACGACCCCTATATCGATCCCAAAAAGGCGACAGATCTCGATATCGCCTATACCGAGAACTTTGAGGAGATCCTTGCCTGCGACATCATCACGATCCACACCCCCAAGACCGAAGAGACCATCGGGATGATCGGGCGGGAAGAGATCGCCAAAATGAAAGACGGCGTCATCCTCATCAACTGCGCCCGGGGCGGTCTCTACGACGAGGAGGCGCTGGTGGAGGGGCTCAAAAGCGGCAAGATCGCCATGGCGGGGATCGACGTTTTCAACAAAGAGCCGGCTACCGACCATCCCCTCCTGGACCTCGACAACGTTACCGTCACCCCCCACCTGGGGGCCAATACCAAAGAGTCCCAGCGCAACATCGCCGTCCAGGCGGCGGAGAACGCCATCGCCGCGGCCAAGGGGATCGCCTATCCCAACGCCCTGAACCTTCCCATCAAGGAGAGCGAACTGCCCGATTTCGTCGCTCCCTTCCTGGAACTGGCCCAGAAGATCGGCTACATGAGCGCCCAGGTCCTCAAGAGCGGGGCCAAGTCGATCAAAGTGAGTGCCGAAGGGCCGGTCTCCGAATACATCGATTCGCTGACCACCTTCGCCACCGTCGGGGTCATGAGCGAAGCTCTCGCCGACAAGATCAACTACGTCAACGCCGAGTATGTGGCCAAAGAACGGGAAATCGAGATCCTCAAGGAGACCCGCCCCGACGCCAAGGGGTTCAAGAACCTTTTGACCCTCAAACTGACCGCCCAGAACGGCAGCGTCATCCGCATCAGCGGGACCGTGTTTGAAGAAAACCTGCAGCGCATCGTCGATATCGACGGCTACACCCTGGACCTGGAGCCCAAGGGTCGATTGATCCTTTTCAAGAACAACGACGAACCCGGAGTCATCGGCGATGTGGGACGGCTCATCGCCGAGGAGGGGCTCAACATCGCCGACTTCCGCCTCGGACGGGACAACCGGGGGCAGGCCCTGGCGGTGGTCCGCATCGACGGAGAGATCCCCCGGGAGCTGGTGGAGAAACTGGCGGCTCTTCCCGCCTGCATCAGCGTCAAATCGGTGGCTCTCTGATCCCCTCTTTCCAAAGGGCGGAGATCCTGCATTCCCGTTTCGTTCGGATCAATCCTCTTAAAGAGTGTCATAAGCTAAGCTCGATATAATTCCGTCTACATTCATATTCTGTTAATCTGTTATTATTCAACTATACACATTTTCATATTTTTTGCTATAATGCAGGAAACAGCGTAAATGACGAGGAGTAAAAGATGTGGCGTTTTGTGGCAATTGCCGTAATCGGAGCCCTGCCGGCGATGGCAGGGGTGAAAAACCTGAGCCTCTCCCATGCACTGGGAATGCTTGACGAAAAGAACATCGAGATCAAGGTTTCCCAGTACGAGGAGACCATGAAGAAATACGACGAGCTGTCGGTGGAGGGGATGAACTGGGGTTCGGCCTCCATCACCCTCCAGGCCCTGCGATCCAACGATGCGGGGAATGTCTTCGGTTTCAAATTGCAGAGCCGTGAAGCGACCTTCGGGGATTTCGGTGCCCAGGAGTTCATGTACAACATGGGTCTGTGTCAGGGGGGGAACATGCAGGCCTGTGCCGATATGTACAACAAACCTCCCCATGATCTCAACTTCCCCGCCCCCCGCAACCACTTCGTCACCAAACTGACCTATCAGGTGCCCCTCTATACCGGCGGGAAACTGACCGAGTACCAGACGATTACCCGCAAACTCTACGAAATGAGCAAGCTGGATACCCGGAAGCTGCGCAACGAAAAGATCTTCCAGGTCAAAAAAGCGTTCTACGATATCACGCTGGTTCAGCGCTACATCTATAACCTCAGGAAAATCCGGCGCAACATGGTCAAACTCAAAAAGACCATCCTCGCGATGAAGAAGGAAGGCTACACCAAGAAAACGGATGTCCTGGAGGTCGAGGCACGCCTGGCCAAGGTCGACAGCATGCTCAATCAGGCCAAGCTCAACAAAGACCTTGCCTACCAGTTCCTCTCTTTTCTCCTGGATTCCGAAGTCGATTCCATCCGTCCCGTCAGCCTCCTGGTCAAGGCGCCCAAAGTGAGCCGGCAGGATGTGGAGCGGATGAACATCGACATCCAGAAGGCCAAGATGGGTCTGCAGGTGGCCGAGCACGCCATCAAGACCGAGAAGGCCAACTTCCTGCCCACCGTGGGAGGGTTCGGGGAGTATGGCAGCGCCGACAACACTCTCTGGAACGATTTCGCCCACAAATCCTTCTGGACCGTCGGAATGCAGGTCCAAATGAACATTTTCAACGGAGGCAGCGACAAAGCGAAACTTGAAAAAGCCCGGGTCCGACGGATGAAAGTGGCCAAGCAGGTGGAACTGGCCAAAAAGGGGATCTGGCTCCAGGTACGGAAAATGCTTACGGAGGTAAAGTCCCTGGAATACGATATCCGCAGTGAGCAGAAGCAGCTCAACCTCGCCCGGGAAGTCTATAAGACCTACGAAGAGAAATATAAAGAAGGACTTGCCTCCATTACCGATCTTCTGGTCAAACAGTCCATCGAATTGGAGGTGCTGCTGAAGTATCTGCAGGTGGCCAACAAGCACAGCGAAAAAGTTTTCGAACTGGAAAAAATTCTCGATCTTGGAGGTCGTTCATGAAAAAAATCCTTTTGACGGCAGTGTTGGCCGCCGGCGTCAGCTTTGCCGGGGTCCTGGAGCTCAGCGGTACCGTCATCTCCGACAATCAGAAAATGATTACCAGCCGCTTCATGGGCTTCATCAAGAACATGAGGGTCAACGAAGGAGATATGGTCAAGAAGGGGCAGGTCCTCTACGAGATCGACTCCAAGGAGATCGAGGCGGCGGTCAAGCAGGTCGACCTGGCGATCTCCCAGGCCCGTCTGGCCCTGCAGATGAACCAGAACCAGCTCAACAACGTACTGCTCAACCTGGCCAGAAACAAACGGCTCCTGAGCAAGGATATGGTTTCCAAATTCGAAGTGGAGCAGCTGGAGCTGGCCGCCAAGAACATGCGGGACATGGTGGAGATCGCCAAGAAGCAGGTGGCCCAGGCAGAAGCCCAGAAGAGCGCCGTACTCAACCAATACAAGTATTTGACCATCAAAGCTTCCAACGACGGGGTCGTCGTGGCGAAAAAACTCAACGAGGGGGATATGCAGATTCCGGGGATGCCCGCCCTGGTCATCACCGATCTGAAGCATCTCAAAGTTCTCCTGGGAATCAGCGAGAGCAATCTGGCTCATATCAAGATCGGGAAAAAGGTCGAAGTGGACATCCCCTCCATCGGTCTGAAGACCGAAGGTCGGATCTCCGCCATCATTCCCGCCGCCAATCCCATGACCCACAAGTTCAAAATCAAGGTGGACTTCGACAAAAAGGGCGCTTTCGTCATTCCCGGGATGTACGCCAAAGTCCTGATTTCCGTCAAGGATAAGAAGCGATGATCAACTACAAGCCGAAGGATATCGCCGGGAAGCTGGCCCTGGGCTTCCTCAAAAACCCTTTGACCTCGGTGTTGGGAATCTCCCTGCTTCTGCTTGGGTTCATCTCCCTCCAGGTGATGCCCCGGGAGGAGGATCCCCAGATCGCCATCTCCGGCGGAGCCGTCATCGCCCCCATGCCCGGTGCGACTCCCCGGGAGATCGAAAACGTCATCGTCAATCCCCTGGAACGGAAGATGCGGGAAATCAAAGGGGTCGATCACATCTACGGGATCGCCATGAACAACGTGGGAATCGTCAATGTCGTCTACAAGATCGGAGAGCGGCGTGAAGACGCCAACCTAAAGCTCTACGACAAAGTGATGCAGAACATGGACAAACTCCCCAAAGGGGTGATGCAGCCGCTGGTCAAACCTTTCGATATCGACATCGACATTCCCATTCTTACCTTCGCTTTCTATCCGCTGAAAGGTCAGAAGGCGGACTACGAGAAACTCTTTCCCATCGTGCGCCATCTTCAGCAGCGGATCAACGCCGTCGAAAACGTGGCCAAGACCACCCTCGTCGGAGCCCACAAACCCCAGTTCAACGTCGAGGTGGATCTCAACAAACTCTCCGCCTACAACCTCTCCATGGGCCAGATCATGAAGGCGATCCAGGCGATCGCCGTGGATGTTCCCGACGTCAAGGGACGCACCAAAAACCATAAACTTCTGATCTTCGGAGTCAAAAACGCCATCGAAGATGTCGATGACGTCAAAAACATCATCGTCGCTTCCTACATGGGGTCGCCCATCTACCTGCGGGATGTGGCCAAGGTGAAGCGGGGCATCGATTTCGAAAACTTCAAAACCGCCTACGTCGCCTTCAAGAACGCCAAGACTCCCGAAGAGGCGGCCAGGGAAAAACTCTCCCCCGTCAAGGAGCAGATCACCCTCACCGTGGCCAAACTGGCGGGTACCAACGCCGTCTTCGTGGCCAACGACGTCCTGAAAGTGATGGAGGAGTACAAAGACCGGCTCAAGAAATACGGCTTCGGCTACATCGTCACCCGGAACTACGGTAAACGGGCCGACGACGCCGTCAACGAGCTGGTCCACCACCTGGAGATCACCATCCTCATCATCGCCGTGATGCTGGTCTTCGCTTTGGGGTTCAAAGAATCGATTATCGTCACCCTGACGGTTCCTGCGATCCTGGCGGTGACCCTCTTCATCGCATGGATCTCCGGACAGACCATCAACCGGATCACCCTCTTCGCCTTCCTCCTCTCCCTGGGTCTTCTGGTGGACGCGGCGATCATCGTCATCGAAAACATTCACCGACATCTTCACGCCCACGATGTGGACGATCGGAGTATGGAGGAGATCCTGGTGGAGGCGACCGACGAGATCGGCGCTCCGACCAACATCGCGACCCTGGCGATCATCATGACCATGATCCCCATGCTCTTCGTCGGGGGAATGATGGGCTCCTTCATGAAGCCGATTCCTCTCAACGTCCCGGTAGCCCTGGTGGCGTCGTTGATCGTCGCCTACATTTTCACCCCCTATCTGAGTCTCAAACTTCTCAAGAAGCCTCAGCATAAACATCACCACCATCATGGAAAGGAGACGAAGTGATGAAGAGGTTCGAGAACTTCGTCTATGCCATTCTGGACCGGAAGAGCAACAAGACGCTGGTGATTCTCCTGACGCTCCTGGCCCTGCTGGGATCCATCGCGATGTTGCCCACCAAGGTGGTCAAGGCCAAGATGCTTCCCGGAAAAAGTGACAACACCTTCTCGATCTATATCGATACGCCCACCGGCAGTTCCAAGGAACAGACCTATACGGTGGGACGCTGTGTCGTGGAACATCTCAAAAACGAACCCAACATCCTCAACATGGAGATCTACGCCGGCATGGGGATTCCCCTCGACTATGCAGGACTGGTCAAGGGATCGGGGATGAAAAACAGCGAAAATGTCGCCGAGATCGCCGTCAACCTCACCGACAAACACGAGCGGGACGAGACCTCCTATATGATGGTGCACCGTCTCCGCCCCGGGATCAAGAAGGCGTGCGAACTTCTGGTACCCGGGACCACCATCAAATTTATCGAGCAGCCCGCCGGTCCGCCGACTCTGGCCTCCATCGTGGTGGAGGTGACCGGCCACAACCTCAAAAAGCTCCGGGAGCTTTCGGTGGAGGTGGCCCATATTCTCCAGAAGACTCCCAAGCTGGTGGACGTGGACGTGATGGCCGACGACATTTTCGAGAAGTTCGAGCTGATTCCCGACAAGGAGAAGATCGCACGCAGCGGTCTGAGTGTCGAACAGGTCAACAAGATCGTTTACCTCGCCTTCGAGGGGATGGCGGTGGCTCACAAAAACTCCGCAAACGAGCCCGACCAGATCCAGATTTTCCTGGTTCTCGACCGAAACACCAAACGCTTTGCCGACCGGAGCGAAGTGGCATTGCTCAGCAAACTCAACACCCTCAACCTGATGAACAGGAAGGGGATGATGGTCCCCCTCAGCGAGGTGGTCCGTATCAAAAAGGTCCACTCCAACCCCAGCATCATGCAGAAAGATCTCCACCGGATGATCAACGTCACGGCGGAGACCGACGAGGAGTCCCAGGTCTATCCGCTGCTGGAAGCCCGGGAGAAGATGATCGAGTATTTCAGCAAAAAGGGCTACAAGGTGGAGAAGGAGCCGGGGATGAGCACCTACATGTTCGACCTGCACCTCACCGATCCCAAGACGGGAGAGAAATATCTCCTGCGCTGGGACGGGGAGATGAAGGTGACTCTGGACACCTTCCGGGATCTGGGCGGCGCCTTCATCGGGGCCCTGGTGCTGATCTTCCTGCTGCTGGTCATCTATTATAAGAGCTATACCCTGGCGGGGATCGTTCTTGCCGGAAGCTTCCTGAGCATCATCGGGGTGATCGTCGGCCACTGGGTCGCCGACCTGGTGACCCGGGACACCTTCTTCCTGACGGCCACCTCCCTCATCGGCTTCATCGCCCTGATGGGGATCAGCTCCCGGAACTCCCTGCTGCTGATCGACTTCGCCAAGTCGCTGATGGAGGCCAAGGGAATGCCCAAGCGACGGGCCATCGCCGTCGCCTCGGCGACCCGGGCCAAGCCGATCATGCTGACGGCCATTGCCATCATTCTCGGCTCCGCTTTGCTGGCGTCCGATCCCATCTTCGGTGGTCTGGGGGTCGCTCTGATCTCCGGAACGGTGGCGGCGGTCTTCGTTTCGCTGATCTTCGTTCCGATCCTGATGGACAACGCCAAGGCGATGGATCTCGATGACGAGAATCCGCTGCATCACGATCCCGGTGACATCTCCATCACGCGCTGAGGCTTCCCGCCGAAGCGTTTCGAATCCGTGAGCCGGGAGTGAAGATCCCGGCATTTTCCGCTCTCAGCTCTCCTCTCTTCGCTCTCCGCTATAATTTCCCATCTTTATTTCACAGGAGTGACCATGGCCACAGTCGGTATGGGTGATATGAAAAAAGGGGTCCGCCTCGAGATCGACGGCAACCCCTACAAAGTAATCGAGTTCCAGCATGTCAAGCCCGGGAAAGGCGCCGCCTTCGTCCGGATCAAGATCCGCAACCTCTCCAGCGGCAAGGTGATCGAGAAGACCGTTCACGCCGGGGACAAGTTCGAGGTCCCCAACCTGGAGCAGAAGAAGATGCAGTACCTCTACGACGACGGGGAGTTTCTCCAGTTCATGGATACGGAAACCTTTGATCAGATCGGACTGACCCACGAGCAGGTGGGGGATGTCTTCGACTTCATGGTCGACGGGATGGAGGCGCAGATTCTCTTTCACAACGGCAAGCCTATTACCGTGGAGATTCCCCAGAGCGTCGAGCTCAAGGTGGTCGAAACGCCCCCCAACTTCAAAGGCGACTCCCAGGGAGGAAAAAAGCCTGCCACCCTGGAGAGCGGCGCCGTCGTGCAGGTCCCTTTTCACATCCTCGAAGGAGACGTGATTCGCGTCGATACGACGGAAGGGAAATATCTCGAGAAGGTGAAATAAATTTCACCTTCTCGGGTGAAGAGTGAAAAACGAAGAGTGAAAAGTTTTGGAGGGCGTTGCCTTGCAACGCTTTCTTTCTGAAACCGTCGCCGAAGGCGACCCCTTGTAAACGAACGACGAACGACTATCGACGAACGACAACCCTCCCCAATATACCAATTACAAATCGACCATCCTTCTCTGTTATAATCACCCTACAGACCAATTTCACGAAAAAGGAGGTTTCTATGGCACGAGCACTGGTTCCATTGGCCGAAGGGTTCGAGGAGATCGAGGCGGTGAGCATCATCGACATTCTGCGCCGGGGCGGGGTGGAGGTGCAGAGCGCCTACCTGCCCGGGGAGTTCGCCACCGATCTGGTGACGGGGGCCAACGGCATCACCGTCCAGGCCGACGTGCCCCTGGCGACGGCGGGGGTCGACGAGTACGACATCATCGTCCTGCCCGGGGGATGGGGAGGGACCAACCGCCTGGCGGAAGATCCCACGGCCCAGCGGCTCCTCAAGGAGTTCGCCGCCGCGGGCAAGTGGGTGGCGGCGATGTGTGCTGCGCCCTACGCCCTCCACGTGGCGGGGGTCCTGAGCAAACGCTACACCTGTTATCCCGGGGTTGAAGAGCAGATCCGTCCCGAGGACCGGGTGGCCGACGAGAAGGTGGTGGTCGACGGGAAGGTGATCACCTCCCAGGGGCCCGGCACCGCCATCTGTTTCGCACTGGAGATCGTTCGACAGCTGGTGGGCGAGGAGAGCTACAACGCCGTGCGGGAGGGAACCCTCTCCACCCATTGCTGAGGGGAAGTCCGTTCCGGTGCCCCTTCGCAACGAGTGCGGAACGGGAGCCCATTCCCATCAGGATTCGGGAGACTTTGTGCGTAGAGAGAGATCGAAGCCTGATGGGAAGGGGTTCCGTCAACGAAAAGGAGAACGATGCAACGAATGAAACGGATGATGGTGACGGCGATGGTGCTGCTGCTTTTGCAGAGCGTCTGCGGCGCTGTTTCGATCGGGGGAACGAAGGAACAATTCCGGCGGAACACCCTGACGCCGCTCCGGGAAGCGGGGTACCGGCTGACCGACGACGAGGAAGGGGAGGGGAAGAGCCGCTACCTGCTTCGTCTCGGCCGAGGGGAGAAGGTCGCTTCGTTTCTCCTGCAAAACGTCCTGGGGACTTCCGTTCCCCGGTGGAACCGGGAGCTCGCCGGGAGGCTGAAGGGAAGCGCTCTGGAGTTGACGGTGGATTGGAAGCGCTATGCCGACGCCCAACCCGGGAGTGTCACGGCGGTTTTTCTGCCCGGAGAAGGTACGAAAAATCGGGGTCCCATCGGCACGCTTCTTCACGCCGAAAAACTCCGGGCCGATCTGGACTTCGATCCGGAGGGGCTTTTGACCCGGATCCGGTTCCGGCCCCTGGATGAGACGCTGGAGCAAAACGGCTCCCGATACCATCTTGTGATGAAGGGGACCGGAATCGGAGTGACGGGTCCCGGCCGCTACACCCTCTCCAACGATCTCCTGGCGCTCACCGGTGCGGGCGGAGGGGCGACGGTGCGGATGGAGAGCAGGGGACTCCGCTGCGATGTGGCACGCAGTGACGCCCTGTTCGGTACACGTCACTGTCGGCTCGACAGCGTGGAACTGGAGACCGAAAATACCCAGAACGGGGAATCGTTCAACAACCGGATCCTTCTGGAGAGTCTGGAAGAATCCGGCGAAGTCCGCGCCGGCAAAGAGGGGGTGCGAAGCGACGTGAATCTCACGGTGGGACGGTTTGCCCTTCTGGGGATCCATCCCCGGGAGCGGATCGATTTCCGGGGACGTTCCCTGAGCTTACGGGGCGGCATCTCCCGGGTCCCGGAGTCGCTCTATCGCCGGTTGATGGATCTGTTGGCCGCTCCCCCGGCCAAACCCGAGGCGGTGCTGCGGGCTCTCGCTCCCACCCTGGAGAGACTGTTCCGTCGCCTGAGCCTCCGGTACGGCGTCTCCCTCGGGGAGCTCAACGCCACGGTAGGTAGCTCCGATCGGGGCGGAGTGGTGTTGAGCGTTCAGGACTATCGCTTCGGACTGGGGGCCGACTTCGCCTCCGATCTGAACCTGAGCAAGCGTTTCGGGATCCGGCGACTCACCTTTCAGGAGCGTCGCCGCAAGCGGAAGGTGTTCTCCCTCGATCTTCGGGGATTCTCTCTGGGGGTCCGGGCCCGGGAGCTCTACAATTTCATGCCCGAATTGATGGGCTTCGCACTCGAAAACATCCGGGCGGGACGTCCGGCTCGAAACCGGGCACTGGAGCTTCAGGCGGCGACCCTCGGGCGTCGATTGCTGCAACGGGGGGGCCATCTGCAGGTGGCGCCTCTGAAGGTCGAAGCCCTGAGCTTCAGCGATCCCGGCCGCCAAAAGCGGCTGGGAGCCATGGAGGCGCAGTTGGACGTCCGGCTCAAGCCCAACCGTCTCGATCCCGCAAATCCCATGGCGATGATGTTGCTCCTGGCCTATCTCCGGGCCGATGGCGATGTGGTCCTGACGCGCCGGGACCTGGAGCAGATTCTGCCCGAACTCGATCCGGCCATGGCGGCGATGGTCCGGCAGTACGTCAGGTACGAAGGGGACCGGGCGATCTTTACGCTGCGATTCGATCAGGGGGATCTTCTCATCAATGGCAAACCCCTCCGCTAAGCTGCCCCGCCGTCCCCGCCGGGAACTTACACCCTTCTATGTCATGGAGCTGGTGCGTCGGGCCCAGCGCTACGACGATGTGATCCATTTCGAAGTGGGACAGCCCGATCTGCCTCCGCCGCCGGGGGTGCGTCGGGCCCTGGCGGCGGCGGTGGCCGAGGGCCGCTACGCCTACACCGAAAGTCTGGGGCTCTATGCACTGCGGGAGAAGATCGCCGCCCATTATCTTCATGATTATGGCGTGGAGATCGATCCGGACCGCATCCTGTTCACTCCCGGGACCAGCCTCGCCTTCATGGTCGCCTACGAGCTCCTGGCGGGGCCCGGGGACCGGATCGGGATGCAGGACCCTTCCTACCCCTGCTACAAGAATTTCGCCGCCATGGTGGACGCCGAGGCGGTCTTTCTCCCCGCCGGTCCCGAGAAGGGCTACCGCCTCGACGTGAGCGACCTGGAAGGGGTGGAGCTGGAGGTCCTGCATCTCTCCTCTCCCTCCAATCCTACCGGAACCCTCTATCCCGCCGAGCGGTTGAAGGCGATCGTCGATCACTGCCGTGAGCGGGGAATCGCCTTCGTCTCCGACGAGCTCTACCACGGCCTTGTCTACGAGACGCCGGCTCCCAGCGCCCTGGAGTTCGGAGACGACGTGATCGTCATCAACGGCTTCTCCAAATACTTCTGTATGCCGGGGCTGCGCCTGGGATGGATGGTCCTTCCCGAAGATTTGGTCCGTCCTGCAGAGATCATCGCCCAGAACCTCTTCATCTCCGCCCCGACCCTGAGCCAGTATGCGGCCCTGGAAGCCTTCGACTACGGCTACCTGGAAGCGGTTCGGGAGACCTTCCGCAAGCGCCGGGACTTTCTCTACGACGCCCTTTCGGAGCTCTTTCCCATCGACGCCAGGCCTGAAGGAGCCTTCTATCTCTGGTGTGACGTTTCCGCCTACCGGGAAGACGCCGTCGCTTTCAGCGAGGAGCTTCTGGAAGCGATCCACATCGCTGTCACCCCGGGGATCGACTTTGGCCGCCACGGGACTGGCCACACTCTCCGTTTCGCCTATACCCGGGAGATCGATCATCTCCGGGAAGGGATTGAACGGCTGAAGGATTATCTCCATTCCAAGTAAGACGGGGGGAAGACCGGAAGTGAGCATGAGGATGTTAAACGGAGTCTTGAAGAACGAAAAGGTCGTGATGATCATCACGACGATGCAGGAGGCGTTCAGCGCCATCATCCCGTTCTTCCTGCTCTCCTCCTTTTTGACGCTGCTCTATGTGGCGATGCAGTACTTCCATCTGGAGATCCTTGGCCTCGATGCCGAAAGTATCGGCTCTTTGATGAAGGACTTCAACGCCTTTTCCTCTCTCATCGCGACGATGGCGATCGCCTACTTCTTTTCTCTCCGTTTCAAGATCTCTCCCATTGTCGCGGCGATCCTCTCCGTGGCGGTCTTCATCACGGTCCTCCATATCGAAAGTCCCGATCGATCCGTAGAGCTTCCCTACGGGTTCACTCCTGCGGCACTGTTCATGCCGGTACTCTCGGCCTTTCTGCTCAAACTCTTTTACCCGTTTCTCTCCCTCAGGATCTCCATCCGGGACGGTCATTACCATATTTACCGGCTTTTCAACTACATTTTCGTTTTTCTCGCCGCTTATCTGACGGCGGTGCTGGCCTACATCGCCGTCGATACGGTCCTGGACGATCTGATTGTGAAGCTCGACGGGATTTCGGCCGATCTGCCGGGGATCCTGCGTCTGGCTCTGCGGGACTTTTTCGTACAGCTTTTCTGGTTTTTCGGGATCCACGGGGCCCATGTCGTCAATGGACTGGCCGGGAAAGAGATCCTGACGGAGCCGATGCTTCCCCATCTGACCTATGGCGAATTCCATCGTCTCTTCGTCTCCATCGGCGGAGCCGGTGTCGGGCTGGGGCTTTTCGTGGCACTGCTTCTCCATGCCCGCAAAGGAAGTGTCTGGTTGCTGACCCGTCTTTCGGCGCCTTTCGTCCCGTTCAATATCAACACTCTGCTGATCTACGGGATTGTCGTCCTCAATCGTCTTTTTCTCGTCCCGTTTCTTTTCCTCCCGCTTTTCAACCTGCTGACCGCCTATGTCGTGCTGCAGTTGGTACCGATACGCTTCACGGAGTATACGGTCATCTGGACGACGCCGGTTTTCGTGGACAGTTATCTCAAAGGAGGAGGAACGCTCCTGCCGATGCTTCTGCAGGGAGCATTGCTGATCTTCGATATCGCTGTCTACAGTCACTATGTTCGGCGATATATGGCGATCCATTCCCTGGAAGCGAAAAGGGTCCGCCTGGAGAAGAATCTCGATCTTTCGACGGAGATCCAGTCCCGTGAGCATCTCCGATCCTATAAAGCCCACCATGAGATCCTGGAAGCCGACAGTCGTCTGGAGAAGCTTCTCCGGACCCTGGAGGAGGAGAACCTGTCGTTGTACTATCAGCCCAAGATCGATCTGAAAGCGGAGCGGTGCGGAGCCTTTGAAGCACTGCTTCGCTATGAAAAGGATGGTCGGATGCGGGGGCCGGATTTCCTGGAGACCCTGGAACAGGCGGGACTCGCTCCGGTGATCGACCGATGGGTTGCCCGCCAGGCCAAAAGGGACCTGCGGCGGTGGAGATCGGAGGGCTTCCATCCCGAGATCAGTGTCAACCTCCATCCCGATACGGTTCGCAGCCGGCAGGAGCTTCTGGAGATTGTCCGGATCCTTCAGGGTGAGCGGATCACGTTTGAGATCATCGAACGAAGCTTTCTCCATCGCAGCGATGCGGATGACAATCTGGCCCTTTTGCGGGAGCACGGGTTCCGGATCGCCATCGACGATTTCGGCACGGGCTATTCGAGCCTGGAGACGATCACCCGGTACCGGATCGATGAATTGAAACTGGACAAGAGCCTGATCGACATCATCGATACCCGTAAAGGATATCTGGTCTGTAAACATACCGCCAGCCTCTGTCATGAACTGGGATGTCTCGTTGTGGCGGAGGGGGTCGAGGATCGGGAACAGCTGGAGCGGATCCGGACCATTGCGGTCGATGGTGTGCAGGGATATCTGTACGCTCCGGCACTTCCTCCGGCAGAGGCAAAGGGTTATGCGGAAAACTTTGGCCGGGGTTTGCCGGTGGATCGAAGCTAATCCCTCTCTCAGTCCTCCTCTGTTATAAACATTCCAAGAGAAATCCATGATGAGGAACTCCATGTCCGCCACCCCCCGATTCACCCATCTGCACCTGCACACCGAATACTCCCTCCTCGACGGGGCCAACAAGATCAAAGCCCTGGCCAAGAAGGTCAAGGAGCTGGGGATGGATGCCGTGGCGATGACCGACCACGGCAACATGTTCGGCACCATCGACTTCTACAACACCATGCGCAAGGAGGGGATCAAGCCGATCATCGGGATGGAAGCCTACATC
>CAZGGT010000093.1:0-11813 GCA_964525335.1 uncultured Nitratifractor sp.
CTCGCCTCTCCTTTGACCGGGTGGAAATGGCGGCTGAAGAAGTCGCCGAACTCATAGAGCGCCCCCTGCTGGTGGGGATTCTCCCCGTAGCGGGTGTCGAAAACCTTGCGCCCCGCGATGAACTGCCAACGGCCGAAGCCCTCGTGAAAGCGCTGGTTCATGTAGTTGGCGATCATGGCGTCGTAGGCCGCCGTATGCTCGAAGGCCTTGATCATCAGCTCCCGTCGGAACGCCAGGTCCGCCCCGCCTTTCTCCAGCACCTCCAGGACCCGGTCGTAATCGGCCGTATCGGTGACGATCAGAACATCCTGGAAATTTTTGGCGGCGGATCGAACCATAGTCGGACCGCCGATATCGATGTTTTCGATGATCTCGTCGAAATCATCGGTCCGCTCGATGGTCTCCCGGAAGGGGTAGAGGTTCACACAGACCAGATCGATGCCGGTGATTCCCAGCTCCTCCGCCTGCTTCCGGTGTCCTTCGTCTCCCCGCTTGTGGAGGATCCCTCCGTGGACATAGGGGTTGAGGGTTTTGACCCGTCCGTCGAAACACTCGGGAAATTTTGTCACCTCGTCGATCTCGATCACCTTGACGCCCCCGGCCCGGAGGGTTCGATAGGTCCCCCCCGTCGAGACGATCTCCCAGCCCAGCCGTTCCAGTCCCCGGGCGAACTCCACGATCCCGCTTTTGTCGCTGACGCTCAGCAGTGCACGCATAGCTATCCTTCATAAAAGTTATCAAGAGGGCCATTATATCCCAGCGGGGGTAAAAGGCGGGAAAGTTAAAGAACGAGACCCTATAATCTGGAGAAAAAAGGAGTACGGATGATCATCATTCCGGCACGCATCGGCTCGACCCGATTCCCCAACAAGGTCCTGGCGGACATCCAGGGAGTCCCCATGGTCATCCGCACCGCCCAGGCCGTCGCAACGCTCGACAGCGTCACCATCGCCACCGATTCGGAAGAGATCGTGACGCTGGCGGAATCCCACGGATTCCGTGCCGTGCTCACCTCCGAGGCCCACCAGTCGGGTACCGACCGGATCCACGAAGCGGCCCGATCGCTGGGACTTCCTCCCGATGAGATCGTCCTCAACGTCCAGGCCGACGAACCCTTCATCGAACATGAAGTGGTGGAGCGGGTCTACGAGCTGACCCGGAACCGGGTCGACGGGAAGCGCGTCCTGGCCGCAAGCGCCTACAAGCGGATCAGCAATCCCGAGGCCGACGACCCCAATCTGGTCAAGGTGGTCACTGATGCCGAGGAGATCGCCCTCTACTTCTCCCGGGCCAAGATTCCCTATCCCCGGGACCATCATTTCGACGCCTACAAAGGTCATCTCGGCATCTACGGCTACACCATGGCCTCTCTCGAACGCTACTGCGCCCTGCCCCCCTCCCCACTGGAAGAGATCGAAAAGCTCGAACAGCTCCGGATTCTCGGCCACGGCGGACGGATCGCCATGGTGGAAGTGCAGACGGAGAGTTTCGGGATCGACACCCCGGAAGATCTCCAGAGGGCCCTGAGAAAACATCTCCTGTGATCCGATGAAGATCCTCATCGAACTTCCCACCTGGCTCGGCGACGCCGTCATGGCCACTCCCGCTCTGGAAAACCTCTACACCGCTTATCCGGAGGCCGGGATCACCCTCGTCGGCTCCCATGTCGCCACCGAGGCCCTCATGGCCCACCCCCGCATTACCCGTGTCGTCGTGGACGAGACGAAAAAAGAGGGTTTCCGCCCCCTGAACGTCTACCGCACCGCCAAAATTCTGGGCCCCCACGACATCGCTCTCAGCTTCCGCAGCCATCTCTATTCCAAACTCCTCCTGCACCTCACCCACTCGAAAAAAATCTATCAATACAAAAAAAACACTACCCACTACTCGCTACTCACTACTCACTCGGGACAAGGTCCCGTCCACCAGGTCGAAAAGTATCAGGCCTTCGTCAACACCGTCACCGGCCGCCACGACACCCCCGGCCCCCTCCGCCTCGACTGGCCCGCCCGGAAGACCCCCCGCCCCGCTCTCGGCATCAATCCCGGCGCCACCTACGGCAGCGCCAAACGGTGGGTTCCGGAACGATTCGCCGAAACGGCGGCGGCGTTTTCGGATCGTTACGAGATCCTCGTCTTCGGAGGACCGGGGGAGAAGGAGATCGCCGACGATATCGAACGGGCGCTCGGAGAGAGGGGGGTGAAACGGGTGACGAACCTGGCGGGGAAAACGACGATCCCGGAGCTCTGCTCCGCCATCGGGGGACTCGACCTCTTCCTCACCGGCGACAGCGGCCCCATGCACATCGCCGCCGCCTACAGGGTCCCTACCGTCGCCCTCTTCGGCCCTACCAAACACGAAGAGACCTGCCAGTGGATGAACGAAAAAAGCCTCATCGTCCGCAAGGAGATGGAGTGCGCCCCCTGTATGAAACGAACCTGTCCCCTCAAACACCACGCCTGCATGATGGAGATCACCCCCCAGGAGGTGGTGGAAGCCTTAAAGGAACTGGAACAACGGAACACTCCTCCAATGAGAAGAGCTTAGAACGCTGTCTCGACCGAACATTCACCTTCCCACCGACATGGACACCATCGACCAACGGCCATCCTCTCTCAAGCGAAACTGTCATCCACCATCTGGCAGATCAGGTGGCCGACGAGGATGTGCATCTCCTGGATCCGTGCCGTCACGTCGGAGGGGATGACGAGGTTGAGATCGCAGAGTTCGTTCATCGCTCCGCCGTCCCTGCCGCTGAGGCCCAGGGTCAGGCAGCCCAGGTCGTTGGCCCGTTCCAGGGCCCGCAGGACGTTGGGGCTGTTGCCGCTGGTGGAGATCCCTACGAGCAGATCCCTCTCCGTCGCCAGGGCCTCCACCTGCCGCTCGAAAACCCGCTCGTAGCCGTAGTCGTTGCCGATGGCGGTCAGGGCGGACGTGTCGGTGGTCAGGGCCACCGCCGGCAAGCCCCGGCGTTCCTTCACAAAACGCCCCGTCAGCTCCGCGGCGATATGTTGGGCGTCCGCCGCGCTTCCGCCGTTGCCGCAGAGGAGGATTTTCCCTCCGTTTTGCAAAGTCTCCACCACCATCTCGCCCGCCTGTACGATCAGCGGAGGCAGCTTCGTAAACACCTCGTCCGCCACCGACCGGTGCTGATCGATCGCTTCCAGAATCAGATTCATCTTTCTTCCTCCTCTCATTGGGATTGCCGCATCTTTTCGATCAGCCGCGTCGTACTCCGCCCGTCGACGAACTCCACCAGCCGCACCTCGCCGGCGATGTCGCTGCCCACCACCTCTTTGCCCGCGTAGTCGCCCCCTTTGACCAGCACGTTGGGTTCGACGATCTTGATGAGATCGTAGGGTGTATCCTCGTCGAAGATCGTCACGAAATCGACCGCATCGAGCGCGGCCAGCAGATAGGCGCGGTCAAACTGCGGGTTGACGGGCCGCTCAGGCCCTTTGAGGCGGCGCACCGAATCGTCGCTGTTGACCCCCACGATCAGCACGTCGCCGAAACTCTTTGCCTTTTCGAGATACTTGACGTGTCCCAGGTGGAGAATGTCGAAACAGCCGTTGGTAAAGACGATCCGTTTGCCATCTTTTTTGAGACGTTCGACCGTCTCGGCCAGCGCCTCGCGGCTCTTGATGCGGTGTTCGGTGGTGCTTTCGTGCAGCGCCGCTTCGTAGGCGATGATCTCGTCCCACGTCGCCGTGGCGCTCCCCAGCTTGCCCACCACTACGGCGGCGGCCGCGTTGGCGATGCGGGCCGCTTCGTCGATCTCGCCGCCGCAGGCGCGCACGAAACCGAGCGTGGCGATGACGGTATCGCCCGCGCCCGTGACGTCGTAGACCTCTTTGGCCACGGTGGGAATGAGGCGCATCTCCTCGCCGAAGATCGCCATCCCCTCTTCGGAGAGGGTGATGATCGCCCGCTCCAGCCCCAACGACTCTTTGAGGGCGAAACCGGCCCGCTCCAGGCTCGCCCGGTCGGTAATGGCGATGCCGGTGGCTTCGCTCGCCTCCTTGCGGTTGGGGGTGATGGCCGTCGCGCCCCGGTATTTGGCGTAATCTCTGCCCTTCGGGTCCACCATCACCCGGATGCCGTGGCGCTTCGCGGCGGTGATGACCCCCTGGGTGAGGCTTTCGGTCAGCACCCCTTTGCCGTAGTCGGAGATCAGCACCGTATCGATCCCCTCCTCCAGCAGCGCCCCGATCCTCTCCAAAAGCCGCTTTTGGCTCTCGTCCGTAATGGGCTGGCGCGTCTCGCTGTCGAAGCGCACCACCTGCTGGTGGGAAGCGATCACCCGGCTCTTGCGGGTCGTGCTGCGGCCATCTTCCTCCACCAACGCGCCCATCCCGACGCCCAGATCCTCCAGCATCCGCCGCAGCCGCGCGCCGTTTTCATCGGGCCCGATCACCGAAGCCACCTCCACACGCGCCCCCAGCGCCACCAGGTTGTTGACCACGTTGCCCGCGCCCCCCAGCACCTCGGTCTCTTTGTCGACGTCGATCACCGGTACCGGCGCCTCGGGGCTGATCCGCTCGGTCTTGCCCCAGAGATAGTGGTCGATCATCAGGTCACCGACGACGAGAAGTCGGGGATGGCAGGGAAGGTATTTATGCATTCGGCACCTCCGGTGCCGCGTCGTTGGCCGTTGGTCGTTGGTCGTTGGCTTTTTTCACCGTGGCTTTCAATGCCCGCAACATCTTACCGATGCTTTCCAACTCCTCCAACCACTTTTTCCCCTGAGAAATTTCGATATATTCAATCTTCATACCGATATAGATCTGGGTTTTCAACTCCGCACCGGAAGCTTGCGCGATATCCAAAAAACGCCAGGTTTCCCTGTCGGACTCTCTTTCAATACCCTCGGCGATATTGCTGGGAATCGAAAGTCCGGAACGGGTGATCTGATCTTTGAAACCGTAATCTCTGAAATCGGAAAAATATCGATATATTTCCGCACTCAGAGCCGCCGATTTCTTCCAAACATCCAATTTTTCACATTTCATGCCATCTCCTTGCCAACGACCAACGACTAACGACCAATGACTTCCGTCTCATAGAGACGGATAATCTCCGGCAAATACCTTCTGATTCCCTCCTCCAGCGTCACTTCCGGCTCATAGCCCAGGAATTCGCGGGTCGGTTCGATGTCGGCCTCGGTGAAGAATTGGTACTGGCCTACGTAGGGGTTGGGGATGTACTCGCAGGGCAGGTTCGTGCCCAGCTCTTTTTGCAGGATGTCGACGATGTCCTGGAAACTGCGGGCTTTGCCCGTGCCTACGTTGTAGACGCCGCTTTGTTCGGGGTCGCACGCTTTGACATTGGCCTGGATCACGTCGTCGATATAGATGAAGTCACGGAGGATTTTATCGCTGCCTTCGAAAAGGCGGGGGTTTTTCCCGGCAAGGATCTGGTGGCCGAACTGCAGCACCATCGAGGCGGTCTTGTTCTTATAATACTCCCTGGGGCCGTAGACGTTGAAGTACCGCAGTCCCACGATAGGCAGATCGGTGTGTTTCATCCACTCGTAGGCCAGGTGGTCCATCGCCAGCTTGCTGAATCCGTAGATGTTGGCCGGATCCTCCCGCCCCACGGTCTGGGGCGCCGGGGCGTTGCCGTAGGTCGCGCCGCTGCTGGCGTAGACCATCGCCGATCCCATCTCTTCGGCCATCTTCAGCAGATCTTTGAAAGCGTTGAGATTGGTCTCCATCATGATCTTTTGGTCCTGTACCGTCGTGTCGCTGATGGCCGCTTCGTGGAAAATGTAATCGAAACGGAAATCCCGCAGGCGGTCGAGGTCCTCTTTTTTCGTGATGTCTCCGGTGATGATCTCCCCGGTGAATCCCTTGAGGTTCTTGTAGTGACCGAAACTTTTCAGGTTTCCGTTGTCAAAGGTCTCTCCCGTGCGAAAGAGATCGAAGACCACCACTTTCGCTTCGGGAAAGTTCTCCTGAAACCAAAAGGCGAGATTGGAACCGATAAATCCGGCCCCTCCGGTGATGAGAATGGTCTCGAAGTTAAAATCGGTCATGGTTACTCCAGTATGTCGTTGATAAGTCTGATCGCTTTTTCAAGCTCTTTGGGCTTCATCTCGCCAAGTTTCTCTACGAAACGGCTTTTGTCGATGGCCCTGATCTGCGCGATCAGAAGGTCGGAATCCTCCCGCAGCGCACCTCGCTTTTTCACCCGCATCCGCAGAGGCTCGGCATTGTCGACAAGCTGCGTCGTAAACGGCATAACGATCACGGTACCGTATTCCGAATGATTGAGCGTATCGCCCTGCACCACGAGAACGGGGCTCGCTTTTCCCACTTCATTGGAACACTTTGGGGGACTGAGATCGGCAAGCCGGATCCTGGAGACCGTCATGCAACGTCGCTTCCCAATCTTCGTTCTCTTTCTTGTCCGCGGCGTTCACCTTCTCCAACGCCGCAAGAATCCGCCGGCGCTTTTGGCTCAAAATATGATCGACATAAAAATCGAGCGCTTCTCTGAGAATTTCGCTCTTTTTCTTCTGCAGCAGCGCGACCACCCCTTTCAATTTCTTTTCATCATGCGCTTCATCGAGTCGTACCGTGACCGTCACTTCCCCACTCCCCACACACACTCCGTGTATTCATAGTAGTATATCATAGAGGTTCGGCCGGTTTTTCTCCACCAGCACGGCCCGGCCCACGCCCGCTGCCTTCGCCGCTTCGATGTCGCTCGGCTTGTCGCCGACCATCAGGGAGTTTTCCATATCGATACCGAAACGCTCTTTGGCCGCCAGAAACATCCCGGGCATCGGTTTGCGGCAGTCGCACCCCTCTTCGGGAGCGTGAGGACAGTGAAAGATCTGTTCCCGTCCGATCCCGATCCCGTGGCGGCGCATCTCTTCGATCATGTATCGGGTGAGCCGCTCGAAATCTTCTTCGCCGTAATATCCCCGTCCGATCCCCGACTGATTGGTGACGACGATAGGAAGGTAGCCCCGTTCCTGGGCACGGCGGATCAACGCCAGGATCCCCGGAACGAACTCGAAATCCTCCACACGGCTGACGTACCCGTGATCGATATTGATCACCCCGTCCCGGTCGAGAAAAAGCGCCTTTTTCACTCGGCTCCCCTTTCGTCAGATACGCTGTTCCCGAAAAATTATACTCAAATTCCCCCGAAGTACTCCGGAAACGCATCGATGCCCAGAAGCACGATCTTTCGGGCGCTGGAGAACCTTCAAAAAAATTTCGGTAAAATATAGCCCTTAAATTTCACAATCCGACATCACCCGATCCGCCCGAACCGCTCCGATGCAGTGATGCGGAGAGCTTCAATATCGTTCAAGTCCCGAAGGAGATTCTATCGCAATGGCCCCCAGCAAGACCAAGAAAAAAGAGACGATGAAAAAGATCGAAGAGATCTTCGAAAAAGCCAAAAAGGGTGAGCTGATCACCTTCGAAAACCTGGCCAAGGAGTTCGACAAGGCCCCCACCGCCGCCCAGGCGAAAAAGATCCATAAACTGGCCAAAGAAAAGGGAGTCCGGATCGTCTCCGCCTCCGAATACGCCAAACACCTCACGATCAAAGAGGACGAGCGCAAAGAGGCCGAACGCAAAAAGCTCAGCGACGGGGAGATCGAGGAGGAGTTCGACATCACCAAGGAGAAGGAGCTCCTGGAGTGGAGCCGTTCCGACTCCCCCGTACGGATGTACCTCCGGGAGATGGGCAAGATCCCCCTGCTCACCAAGGAGGAGGAGATCGAGCTGAGCAAGCAGATCGAAGAGGGGGAGGACATCATCATCGACGCCATCTGCTCCGTCCCCTACCTCATCGACTACATTCTCAACTACAAGGAACCTCTCCTCAACCGGGAACGCCGGGTCAAGGAGCTCTTCAAGAGCTTCGAGGACAACAGCGGAGACGATGACGATGACGATGACGACGAAGAGGCGGGCAAAGCCAAAAAGGCCGACAAGCGGGTCACCCAGGTGATCGAGAGCTTCAAAGCCCTGGAGAAGGCCAAGAAGGAGTGGATGAAGGAGCGCAACAAGCTGGCGAAGCTCCAGGAGGAGGGAGCCGACGAGGAGACGATCTTCCACGAGCGGCTCAAGGTCGCCGTTCGGAAAAACCAGCTCAAAGAAGCCCTCCTCAACCTCGGCCCCACCTCCAAGCTCATCAACGAGCTGGTCAAGGCGATGGAGACGGCCCTCAAAAGCGACGACGGCTTCGAACGGGAGCTCAAGCGCCTGGAGTACCGCCTCCAGCTCTTCAACGATCAGCTCCGGGCCAACCACCAGAAGATCCTGGACAACATCGTCAACATGTCCAAGGAGGAGATCGCCGCGGCGGTCCCCGAGACCACGATGGTGAGCACCTACGTCCAGATCAAGAAGCTCTTCGAGACCCGGGAGGCGAGCAAGAACAGCTTCGACCTCCCTCCCGAAAAGCTCGAAGAGATCCTCAACCAGATCCGCATCGGCAAGGCCAAGAGCGAAAAGGCCAAGACCCGCATGGCCAAATCCAACCTCCGCCTCGTCGTCTCCATCGCCAAGCGCTACACCAACCGGGGCCTGCCCTTCCTCGACCTGATCCAGGAGGGGAACATCGGCCTCATGAAAGCGGTGGACAAGTTCGAGTACCAGAAAGGGTACAAATTCTCCACCTACGCCACCTGGTGGATCCGCCAGGCGATCAGCCGGGCCATCGCCGACCAGGCCCGCACCATCCGGATCCCGATCCACATGATCGAGACCATCAACCGGATCAACAAGATCATCCGCAAGCACCTCCAGGAGACCGGCAAGGATCCCGACCTGGAGACCATCGCCAAGGAGGTGGGGCTCAGCGTCGACAAGGTCAAAAACGTCATCAAGATCACCAAGGAGCCCGTCAGCCTGGAGACCCCGGTCGGCGACGAGGACGACGGGCGCTTCGGGGATTTCATCGAGGACAAGAACACCCTCAGCCCCACCGAAGCGGTGATGAACGACGACCTCAACGAGCAGATCGACGAAGTCCTCGGGCAGCTCAACGAGAGGGAGCAGGCGGTGATCCGGATGCGCTTCGGCCTCCTGGAGGATATGAGCGACCGCACCCTCGAAGAGATCGGCAAGGAGCTCAACGTCACGAGAGAGCGGGTCCGCCAGATCGAATCCAGCGCCATCAAAAAGCTGAAGCATCCGAAGGTAGGGAGGAAGTTGAAGAACTATATCGAGGAGTGAACTTCGCTCACTCCTCGGGGCATTACGCGCCTTCGGCGCTGGCATTGGGCATTGAGGCATTATCGAATTCCCTTGGCAGGATCAGCGAAAGCAGTCAATTGCGGGGTTCGGTAAAGTCCTGAAATGACGTCAGTAGTTCGCCTTTTCTTTTTTTCTTTGCTTCGTTTCTCTTTTTTCTTTGTGGCGTAAACAAAGAAAAAAAGAAATGAAGGGGAAGACCCCATTCACACAAAAATCAGAACAACAAAGAAAATTCATGAACAAAGACCCGAAATTCTTCGCCCTCATCATCGGCACCGAGATCCTCAACCGCCGCCGCGGCGACAGGCACTTCGACTTCCTCAGCCGGGAGCTGCTGGAGCGGGGCTACAAGCTCTCGGGGAGCTTCGTCATCGAGGACGACCCCGCCCTCATCGTCCAGAGCCTCCGTTTCCTCGCTTCCCAGCCCCGGAGCGTGGTCTTCACCTTCGGGGGGATCGGCTCGACCCCCGACGACCACACCCGCAAAGCCGCCGCCGTCGCCCTGCGGGACGGGGAGCTGGTGACCCACCCCGAGGCCCGGGAGATCATCGCCCGGCGCATCGAAGCGATGAAGATCCCCGACGGGCGCTACCCCCTGCGGATGGCGGAGCTCCCCAGGGGAGCCAAACTCCTCACCGAAAACCCCGTCAACGGGATGCCCGGCTTCTACCTGGACGACCGCTTCTTTTTCGTCCCCGGCTTCCCCGAAATGGCCCACCCCATGCTCCGCTGGGCTCTGGACCGCTTCTTCCCGCCCAAAGAGGAACAAACCCACCGACGGACCCTCACCGCCCTCTGCCGGGAGAGCGCCCTCATCGACGTGATGGAGAAGCTCCCCAAAACGGTGGAGTTCTCCAGCCTCCCCAAGCTTTACAGCGACGGCCCCCGGGTCGTCCTCTCCCTCGCCTCCGAAGACGAAGCGGCCCTGGAAGCGGCCTGGCAGACGCTCCTCGACGCCCTGGAGCGCCGGGAGATCCCCTACGCCCCGGGCGACGAAAACGCCTCCTGATCCCGTGAACGAACAGCACACCGTCACCCTCCCCGACGGAGAAGAGCTTCCCTACACACTCCTGCGCCGTCGGGGGATGAAACACAGCTATATCCGCATCCGGGAGGGAGGCGAGGTGGAAGTGCGCTGCCCAGTCCATCTGCCTCTGGAAAACGTCGAATCGCTGCTGCGGCAGAAGGAACGCTGGATCCGCAAACACCGGGCCGCCGCCGAAGACCCGGAAAAAGATGCCGTCGACTGGCGGCGCCATTTCCTCTACAGGGGTGAGCGCTACCCCGTCGAACATCTCGAGGACCCCGATGCCGGCGACGTGATGACCCTCCATCTCGACCGGGAGGGGAAACGGGCCAGCATCCGCAGCGCTTTCGTCCCCGAGGCCGCCGACTGCCGGGAACTCTACAATGTACAGTACCGTCTCGACGCCCCCCGGATCCTCGGCCCCATGGTGGAACGGTGGAGCCGGGTCACGGGGCTTCGTCCCACGGCCCTGAGCTTCCGTCGCAACCGCTCCCTCTGGGGCAGTTGCAGCGGCCAAAACCGCATCTCTCTCAACACCCGACTCTTGCTCCTCCCCGACCCCCTGATCGACTACGTCGTCGTCCACGAGCTCTGCCACATTCGCCACAAAAACCACTCCCGGGAGTTCTGGAACCTGGTAGAACGCCACATACCCGACTGGAAAGAGAGAAGAAACGCGCTGCGAAACTATGAGAAGTATCTGAAATAGGAGTCCCCCCGGGAACGGAAGGCGAAACGTGCGAAATGACGGGTTGCCGATCCCCTACGGTCGGATCTCCACCGGAGTTCCCGGCTCCACCGCTTCCCAGATCTCGTCCATGTCGCCGTTGCTCAGGGCGATGCAGCCGGCGGTCCAGTCGAAGCGCTGTCGGATCGGGGAGAGCCACCCCCACCAGTTGGGCTGGCCGTGGATCATGATGGCTCCGCCGGGAGAGACTCCCATCTTCGCCGCCCGGGCGCGATCGGCGGCGTTGGGATAGCTGATATGGATCGCCCGATAGTAGTCGCTGTCGGCTTTTTTGAAATCGAGGGTATAGTTTCCCTCCGGCGTTTTACGATCTCCTTCCCGTTCTTTGGGACCGACGGGGACCTTCCCCAGGGCGATGTGGTACTCCCGGTAGGGCTTGCCTCCCCGGAGGAGATAGAGCTTCCGCTCCGATTTGACGATGAGGACCTTCTGGGCTTTGGGAAGGGGGAGTTTTTTCTTCATGGGCTTCTCCTCGGACGTAGCCGCAACACTTTTCCGGGGAGTCCCGTTCGCCGCGCCGAGAGGCGAACAGAGCAGGAGAAGTGCCAGCAGAGCCGCTCTGAACGGGCGGGAAATCAGTTCCGGAGCCTCAGACAATGATGTGCCCCACGAATTTGGAAAGATTGTTCATGATCTCCCCGCCCCGCCGATACCCGAGGCCGCAGGACTCGTAGGCGAAAAAGAGCCCCGCCTGGTATTTGCGCCCATCGGAGTCGACGGGAAGCTCCGTATATTCCTGGTAGAGCATGGGAAAGGCGTCGTACTCTCCCGGCAGATCCACCAGCACGGTTCCGTCTCCCTCCAGTACCGCCAC
>CAZGGT010000094.1:0-8407 GCA_964525335.1 uncultured Nitratifractor sp.
GGCCATCCTCCTGGTGGCCGCCCTTTACATCCTCACCAGCGTCGCCGTCCTGGGCAACCTCCCCCTCGACGAGGTCATCAAGGCCAAGGATTACGCCCTGGCCGAGGCGGCCAAACCGGTCTTCGGGGCCTGGGGCTTCAAAATCATGGCGGTCACGGCCCTCATCGCCACCGCCTCGGCCATCAACGCCTCCCTCTACGCCACCACCCAGATCAGCTACACCCTCGCCCGGGAGGGCAACCTCCCCAAGGTCTACGAATACAACATCTTCCACTCCAACGAAGGGCTCATCGTTAGCGCGCTGCTCATCGTGCCCATGATCCTGTTTATGAACCTGGGGGAGATCACCACCGTCGCCGCCCTCGTGGTTCTCATCGTCCAGGGGGTCGTCCACCTGGGACACCTGATGAAGATCCGGGAGACCGGCGCCCTGCGCTGGGTCATCGTCCTGGCGGTCCTGCTCACGTTTGCCGTCACCCTGTTGACCCTCCTCTATACCCGCCACAAGATGCCCGACGTTCCCTTCTATCTCCTCGGCGCGTTCGCGTTCGCCTTTTTCGCCGAAATTCTCCTACGGATCTCCAGCGGCCGGATCATCCGCCGCCAGGTCCTTCGAAAAAAAGCCCGAATGCTCCGGGAGATCGAGGAGATCATCCGCCATCCCAAACCCGCCCGCTCTCCCGACGTCCCATGAGGAGATCCCTCCCGACAGCCGGAGGATGGTTCTAAGGCGTTCCCCGCTATCATCTTTTTGACAATACACGGATGAGGCTCTCCCCGTTGTCGTCCGATGCCTGCGACACACGAGCATCGGCCCCATCCGATACCTTCCAGGACACATACCATGGCCAAAGCCCCTTTCTATCTCGTCTGCGGCGAAACGACCTCCCGGGAACGTATCGAGGAAGCCCTCGAAAAGATCGAGCGCCTTCTCGGATCCCCGGCCCGTCGGCTCGCTCTGGGGGAGCAGCACTCCTTCGAAGAGGGTGCGACCCTCTTCTTCCTCGTCAGCGACAGCGAATATCGCCGCCATATCCTCGAGTACGGCAGATTGCCCGTACGACTCCTTTTCCTGCCCGATACCGACAATCCCCGGTTGCGACAGGATCTGCTGATTCCCCCGAAGCTCGAAGCGGCCATCGCTCTGGCCGGAGAAGACGCCGAACTCACTCCCCAGCGGAGTCTGACCCTCTGCAATGGCCAGGTACTTCAGGGAGAAGCCGTTTTGGGCGAGGCGGAGTGGCTGCGCCGCATCCCTCTCCTCCCCTGGATACTCTACGTGCTTCGCCACCTCCGGACTCTCCATCTGAGGCCCTTCCGGATCGAGACCGCCAAAGGACGGATCATCGAGACGGCCGCCCTCATCATCCCCGTGGCCCACGAACGGGTCCGTTCCCGGATGCGTCCCTATTTTTTCGGTGAAGAAGAGAACCAGTGCAACCGAAGCGCAGCCGTCGTCTACGCCCCCCTGAGCCTTTTTTCCATCTTTCGGATGCGCTTTTACCTCTTCCGTCCCGGACGCCAGCGCATCTCCCTGCCCCTCGGCGTCGGCACGCTCAAAAGCCGCCGACTGAGCTTCCGTTCTTCCGACGGCCCCTTCCCCCTGACCCTCAACGGGAGGGAGGAATATGTCGCCGAAGCCGTGGTGGAGACGGTGGAGCTCAGCGCGCAGATCCTCCAGCCCAGGGAATCCTGCGTGCCCGGAGACCCCGATCGGGAGAGTCTCCGTCTCCAGCGGATTCCCACCGATCGGGAAATCATCGAGTTCTATACCAAACGACGCCTCCCTCTGGTCCCCATCGCGCCGGAGTCCCTTTTCGCGGATCTATTCAGCACCCTGAGGGAGGGGGCGCGACTGAGAGTCTCCTACCTTTTGCTCCTGATCGTCAGCGTTCTCATGGCTACGACCGGCCTCTTTCAAAACTCCGCTCCCACCATCATCGGCGCCATGATCCTCGCTCCGCTGATGGCGCCGATCATCTCTTTCGCCATGGGACTGATCCGCTTCGACGGCCCGCTCATCCGCAGCAGCCTGCGGACCCTGTTCCTCTCGGTCCTCCTGGCCCTGGGGACCGCCGCCCTCCTGGCCATGGCCCTCCCCTTCACCCATCTCACCCAGCAGATGGCGATGCGGACCCACCCCAATCTCCTGGACCTGGCCGTGGCCATCCTCTCGGGGATCGCCGCCGCCTACGGCTACACCGACTCCAAGGTGGGCCAGAGCCTGGCGGGAGTCGCCATCGCCGTCGCCCTGGTTCCGCCTCTCAGCGTCGCCGGAATCGGCTTGGGTTGGGGCGATCTCGACATCTTCGAGGGGGCGTTTCTCCTCTTTCTGGCCAACTTCGCCGGCATCATCACCGCCGCCGGCGCCGTCTTTTATCTCCTGGGCTTCAGCTCCTGGCGCACCGCTTCCGGCGCCTTCGCCCTCAAGCTCCTCCTGCTCCTGCTCGTAGCGGTTCCCCTCTGGCTCTCCACCCGCACCCTGCTCCGGGAAGAACGCCTCCAGCATGCCTTCGATTCTCTCCGGCATCTGCGCGTCGCCGACCGGGAGCTCGGGCTCACGCTCCGTCGGATCTATCCCTCCGGAGATCGACTCTATGCCGAAATTCTGATCCTCCTTCCCCCGGACTTCCCTCCCTCCGAACGCCCGAAGGTCATCGAAACGATCCGAAAAAGGGTGGGCAAAGAGGTAAAACTCGTCGTCGCTTATCGTTATCTTTATTGAGGAGTTATGGGAAGGGAGATCTTACGGTCCGATAGCGACGAGTACTGTTTTTCAGGCTCCCCTGTGACGGGGGCAGAGCCCTCCGACTCCAAAAATGCCGGCCATCCCATCAAAACCGGGACCACCGAAAATCGCGTAGGTCGGAAACGCTGTTTCCGACACCACCGGGACGAGAATCGAATCTTCAATGCATTCCAGCAGCTTTTCGACATTCCACAAGGGTCGTCGGGAACAACGTTCCCAACCTACCAATTCAAAACTCAACACTCAAAATTCAAAACTATTTTTCACCCTTCATAGCGCCGCAGCTTCGACTTCACCGCTTCGTGTTTGGTCCGAAGCTCCGAAAGCTGTTCCACCCAGAATTCGTTGCGTTTGCGGACATTTTCGATCTCTTCGTTGGCTTTGGCGAGGTTTTCCCGGGCGTTGTGGAGGTTGGCTTCCAGTTCCGCTTTTTTGGCCTCCAGATCGGCGATCTTTTCCCGTTGGGCCTCGATCCGTTCCTTGGCCAGTGCGAGCTGCTCCTCGATCTTGGACTGCTCCGCTTTGTAGCGCTCTTCCAGGTTCTGATATTGCTGGATCTCCTGAAGCTGGGTGGCGTTGAGGATCTGTACCTCCCGCATACTCTCCTCCAGGAGGGCGATTTTCTCTTCCCGATCTTTAAGCCGTTCCCGCAAATCGGCGATCTTTTCGTAGAGACTCTTGTAGCGCACCGAAAAGATCACCACCACCAGGATAAAGGCCAGAATTGCCGAGGCCACGATGGCCCCGAAGACCATGGCGTCGATGTTGAACTGGGCGAAAAGTTTCTCCATCTCCTACCCTCCGATGATGTCGTAACTCTTGGGATAGGGACAACGCATTTTCGACACGGAGGGGGCTTTGGGGAGGATCTTTAGGTTGTAGAGATGGATGTTGACCACGTTGTCCATATCGTCCCGGTAGGCGACCTGTTCCACGTGCCCCTTGCCATCCACCGCCAGGGTATAGGTGCGTCCCTGATATTTCGCGGTGTAGAGATTCTCTCTGTAGTGTTTGGCCCGGGCGAGGACCGCCCCCAGGTCGAAGCCTTTCTTCATCCGGTAGAAACTCACCTGCTCCAGATCGTGGTCCACCACGATCACCCGTTTGCCGTCGCTGCAGACCTCTTTGCGGGTCGGCTCGACATAGCTCCATTTGAAGCGTCGTCCGTCGTCCATCAGAAGCGTTCCGCTGTATTTGATGACCTTCTTCCGGGGGTTGGTCACCTTTTGGACAAACTCTGCCTCCATCCCGGCCGGCAGGACGATTCCGGCCGAGTTCCCCAGGGCGACGGCTCCGAAAAAGGTGATCAATATTAAAAAATATCTCATCGGGTTCCTCATCGCTTTTTTTGAAGAAATCATAGCGTAATCTCTTCCGGGTTTTCCCCCAGAAGGCGATTAACTCTTTTTGGATAAAATGGCCGCAATTTATTTCAGACAGGTGACAGAATGATCGATGCATTGAAAAAAGTCCTCGGGACAGCCAACGACCGGAAGGTCAAACAGTACATGAAGCGGGCCAAACGGATCAACGCCCTGGAACCCCAATACGAACAGATGAGCGACGAAGAGCTCCAGGCGGCGTTCGCCAAACTCAGGGAGGCCGTCCGGGCCGGAGAGAAAAGCCTCGACGACGTGCTCTACGACTCCTTCGCCATTACCCGGGAAGCGAGCAAGCGTGTCCTGGGACTGCGCCACTACGACGTCCAGCTCGTCGGGGGGATGGTCCTCCACGAGGGGAACATCGCCGAAATGAAGACCGGAGAGGGGAAAACCCTGGTCGCCACCCTCCCCATCGTCCTCAACGCCATGACCGGCCGGGGGGTCCACCTGGTCACCGTCAACGACTACCTGGCCAAGCGGGACGCCAGGGAGATGGGAAAAATCTACGAATTTCTCGGTTTCCGCACCGGCTGCATCACCAGCGAGATCCAGGACGACGCCGAACGCAAGGCCCAGTACGACGCCGACATCACCTACGGGACCAACAACGAATTCGGTTTCGACTACCTGCGGGACAATATGAAGGTCCGCATGGACGAGAAGGTCCAGCGCGACCACTACTACGCCATCGTCGACGAAGTGGACTCCATCCTCATCGACGAAGCCCGGACTCCCCTCATCATCTCCGGCCCCGCCCAGCGGGACCAGAGCCTCTACATGAAAGCCGACGAGGTGGCCCGGCAGCTGGTCCGGGGCGAAGAGCTCCCCGCCAAGCCCGGCGAACCCAAAAAAACCACCGGCGACTTCGTCGTGGATGAAAAGAACCGTACCATCGTCATGACCGAAGAGGGGCTGGAAAAGGCGGAGAAACTCTTCGGCGTCGACAACCTCTTCAGCCTCGAAAACGCCGCCATGGTCCACCACCTCGACCAGGCACTCAAAGCCCACAATCTCTTCGAAAAAGACGTCGACTACGTAGTACGCAACGGCGAGATCGTCATCGTTGACGAATTCACCGGCCGCCTCAGCGAGGGTCGGCGCTACAGCGAGGGGCTCCACCAGGCCCTGGAGGCCAAGGAGGGGGTCAAGATCCAGGAGGAGTCCCAGACCCTGGCCGAGATCACCTATCAGAACTATTTCCGGATGTACGAGAAGCTGGCGGGAATGACCGGAACCGCCCAGACCGAAGCGACGGAATTCAGCCAGATCTACGGCCTGGACGTCGTCTCCATCCCCACCAACGTCCCGGTAGAGCGCATCGACAAGCCCGACCTGATCTACAAGACCGAAAAGGACAAGATCGAAGCGGTGGTCAAGCGCATCAAGGAACTCCACTCCAAGGGGCAGCCGGTCCTCGTGGGGACCGCCTCCATCGAAAAGAGTGAGCTCATCAGCCAGCACCTCAAAAAAGAGAAAATCCCCCACAACGTCCTCAACGCCAAAAACCACGAGCACGAGGCGGAAATCATCAAGGACGCCGGCCAGAAGGGTGCCGTCACCGTCGCCACCAACATGGCGGGCCGAGGGGTCGACATCAAGATCGACGACGAAGTCCGCAAGCTGGGCGGTCTGGCGATCCTCGGGACTGAACGCCACGAGAGCCGACGGATCGACAACCAGCTCCGGGGACGTTCCGGGCGCCAGGGAGATCCGGGAGAGAGCCAGTTTTTCCTGAGCCTGGAGGACAACCTCCTGCGGATCTTCGGCGGCGAACGGATCCACAAGATCATGGACCGTATGGGGATGGAAGAAGGCGAATACATCGAATCCAAACTGGTCACCCGCAGCATCGAAAAGGCCCAGAAGAAAGTCGAAGCGATGCACTACGAATCCCGGAAAAACATCCTGGAATACGACGACGTGGCCAACTTCCAGCGCAAAGCGATCTACGCTTTCCGAAACCAGCTCATGGATCCCGAATACGACATCGGGGCCAAGATCGAGCAAAACCGCCAGGAACTGGTGGACTACCTGCTCCAGGAGGCGGAGATCTTCGACGGTCAACCCAGCGAGGACTACGATCTCGACCGCTTTACCAACCTGGTGCGGGAGTACACCGGTGTGGAGATCCCCGTCGAATCCCTCAAGGGCAAGGAGGCCGGTGAGATCCGGGAAGAGACCCTCAGGATCCTCCGGGAGTACTACGAGGCCAAGATGAGCATCTTCGACGAGGAGCAGCGCAAGGAGATCGAAAAGATCCTCATGCTCCAGATCCTCGACACCGAGTGGCGGGAACACCTCTACGAAATGGATGTCCTCAAGACCGGAATCGGCCTGCGGGGCTACAACCAGAAAGATCCCCTCACCGAATACAAGCAGGAGAGCTACAGCCTCTTCGAAGCCCTGGTCCGCCGGATCAAGTTCGAATCCCTCAAACTTCTCTATCTGGTGCAATTCGACTTCAGCGCCCCCGAGGAGGAGCTGGCCGCCGCCGAGAAGATGCTCGAAGAGCTGGAGATCGACGACGAAGAGCTCATCACCAGCGAATACCAGCAGCTTCCCGAGGACAGTACCGACGCCCAGCACACTCCCTACGTCGCGCCCCACAAACCCAAACGCAACGATCCCTGCCCCTGCGGCAGCGGCAAAAAGTACAAAAACTGTTGCGGCAAGAGCGGCCCCAAGAAGGGACTGCTGGCCTGATGGCCCTCCCCGCCGATCGGCGGTTGGTCCGACGGATCGTCCGCCACTACCTCCGCTACGACCGCGACAATCCCTTCATCTTCATCTCCGCCCTCCTCGCCTTTCTCGGCATCACCGCCGGCGTGATGGTCCTGATGATCGCCATGGGAATCATGAACGGCACCCAGAAGGAGTTCGAGAAGAAGCTCTTCGTCATGAACTACCCCCTCACGGTCGTCAGTTTCGGCAAGGGGGTTCGCCGGAGTACCGTGGAGAAGATCCGTGAACGCTTCCCGGAGATGAAGGTGAGCCCCTTCTACTCCACCCAGGTGATCGCCAAACACGCCAGCGGCATCCAGGGAGGACTGCTCTACGGAGTCGACTTCGCCTCCGAAGCGGCCATGAACCCGGTCTTCGCCAAGGCCCTGGAGGGCAACGCCACCCTGCTACGCACTCCTCCCCGTTATAGCCTCGTCGCCGGAGATGATCTCTGTTTCACCCTCGACGCTCTCCCCGGAGACAAAATCACCCTCTTCTTTTCCCAGTTCCAGGCGGCCGGTCTGGGCACCCTACCCCTCCAGAAACGTTTCCGCATCGTCGGTACCTTCAATTCGGGGCTCAAAGCCTACGACAAGGCGATCATGTACACCACCCTCGCCGCCTTCCACAAGGTCCTCAAAAAAGACCCCGCCCGCTACGACGGTGTCCATCTCTTCACCCCCGACCCCATGGCCAGGATCAAAGAGGTCAAAGCCCTCCTCCCCGACGATGCCGACGTGGAAGGGTGGTGGCAGCAAAACGGCAACTTCTTCTCCGCCATGCAGATGGAAAAGAAAGCCCTCTTCCTGGTCCTGCTCCTCATCATTCTGGTCGCCTCTCTCAACATCATCAGCTCCCTGCTCATGACCGTCATGAGCCGCCGACGGGAGATCGCCCTGCTCCGCACCCTGGGCGCCACCCGCCGGGAGATCCGCCAGATCTTCTTCCGTCTCGGGGTCGTCATCGGCGCCGCCGGAATCGCCATGGGGACGCTGCTGGGGTTCCTGGGCATCTGGATTCTGACCCATTTCGACATCATCTCGCTTCCCGCAGACGTCTACGGAACCAGCCGCCTGCCGGTGGACCTGCTCTGGAGCGATTTCGTTCTCATCATTCTCGGGACGACCCTCATCGTCCTGCTCTCCGCTCTCTACCCCGCCAGAAAAGCGGCATCGACAGACCCTCTCGCCGTCTTGAGAAACGAATAGAACCATCCGGCTCCTCCGTGGAGCGGATCAAAACCTGTAGGTCGCCCACTCCCCGTACGGTGTGCCCGTCGGGTGCATGGTGTACGTAGGGTTCCAGAATGAACCGGTCGGTGACGTAGGAACCGATCGCTCCTCCCAGGATGCCGCATCCCATGTCCAGCAATTCTCCCGAAAGATCGTCGCTGTCCTGAGCCATTTCGATCCCGAACATCGCCACAGCCACCGCAGTCGTCCCCCAAAAGCCGATGGCCCGGCGATTTTCGGCATATTCCGAGAAAAATCTGTCGACCACGGCCGTGGTCAGCCCTCCCAGTACCATGCCTCCGGCCACGTGACTGGCTTCACTC
>CAZGGT010000095.1:0-8437 GCA_964525335.1 uncultured Nitratifractor sp.
CCGGCGACGATTGCCTCTCCCTGGCGCCAGTTGTCCCCCTCGGTACCGAAACGCTGCAGGCCGAAGTAGTTGGGCATGCCCCGCTTTTCGATCCAGGCGAGAGTGGAATCGAGCTTCTCCTTCTGCACCCCCAGGACCTTCTTGAAACGCAGGCGAAAACGGTTGCCCTTGAGGTGACCGATGCGCAGCTTGTTGCGGTGGCGCTCCATGGAGAGGATCTTCACCTGTGGATGTTCGAAGCTCTCCAGCTTTTCCCGCAGATCAGCAGGCAGGGTCAGGTACTGGGTGGTGAGGGCGTGCTTGTCTTTGAGGCCGGCATAGCCGATCTGCCGCTTGGCCACCCCGAGACGGTCGCAGAACAGATCCAGAAGTTCCCAGGTCGAGAGCCCTTTCTTGCGCACCTGCACCATCAGATGCTCTCCCTCTCCTCCCGCCCCGTAGAGCGGAATTTCCTCGACGGTGAAATCCCGGGGAGAGGGAGTGAAGACGAAGTCGTTGCGTACCCCGAGGGGAAGCAGCCATTGCGGAAATTTGTCACTGGGGATCTGTGTCGTTTTCATGGGAACATTGTACCCGGATCGCGCGGGAGAACGGATAAGCGGCGGTCGTTCCGGATCCCGTTTACCGGACGCGCAACCTCGGATCGTGGAACCCGAATCTATGAATGAAGCAATTCCGAAATTTTTTCTCTGTAATTCCCGGCGGAAATCTCACGGCGAAGCGTCTCGACCCTCTCACCGTCTTCTTCATTGCCCAGTTGGAAGAGCAGCCCTTTGATCGTATGCAGCGTCCGATCGACGGAATCGAAATCATACGCTCCCTCTGCAGACTTTCTCAATTCCTCGAAGGAGTTTTCAAGCTCGTTCAAACCCTTGGATACGGTGGCGTCTACTTGGTCACGCTCGAATCCGAACGAAGCAAAATAATCATAGGAGATCATTTCCGTTCTATGGATTATTTGATTCATTCATAATCCTTTCGATGATCTTATATATTTTCTGTGGCTGCAACGGCTTTTCTATCATTCCCGCGAATCCATGCTCCTCCACTTTTTCGATATTGGACTTGTATATATCTGCCGAAAATGCATATACGGGTGGCAACGGGATACCGAGCTCTTTCAATTTGTCAAGCACCTCAAAGCCGTCCAGGCCGGGCATTTTCAAATCGAGCATGACCAGATCGTATCGCTTGATTTTGAACATTCCGATTCCTTCGTATCCGCCACTGGCCATATCCAGGGTGACATTCGGATACTTTTTGGAAATGAACAGTCTCAAAATATCCAGATTCGTCTCCGTATCGTCTATCGCCAAGATCGATATATTCACTTTGCTTTCGGTTTTTTTGAGATCCTTGCTCTTGTCCGTAGAAAAAATATCGATCGGGGAATAATATTCATATATTTCATCGAAATATTGCAACGATATATGTTGTTTGAAATTTTCGGCTATAAAAAGTGTTTTTTTGAAATTGGGAAGTGTTTTCAGATAGTAGATCAAAGCATCGAACTTGGAATAGCCGTCCGCCGTCGAAGCCACCGATACGTAATCGGGTCCGGCCCCCTGCAAGGTCAGAAGATGGTTGATAAAGATCTTCTCATCGTCGAACAGATAGACGCTTGCACCCTGGGATTTCAGGAAATCGATCCGCTGTTTCTGGGTCTGACTCAGAGGACCGTTGTTGAAAATACATATTTTTTTCTTCTTCAAATCGATCGTTTTGTCATCCGATATTTTCATGGTGACGCTGAAGGTGAACGTGCTTCCCTTCTGATATTCGCTTTGTACACTCAGCTCTCCATTGAGCTTTCTTGCGAGTTGGTGCGCGATATACATCCCGAGTCCGAGACCCTGTTTTTCGATCTTGAATCTGCTGTATGGGGAAAAAATCGATTTGATCTGTTCGGGGGTCATTCCGATCCCGGTATCCGAAATCTCGAATGTCACCAATATTTCATTGCCGCCGACCTCCTCGGATCTCATTTTCAGGTCGATGTGTCCGCTCTCCGTATATTTGACGGCATTGCTCAGGATATTGATGATGATCTCCATGATGTGATTCTGATCGCCATAGACCCGATAAGGAACGAACTCTATATCGGTGCGAAGTTCTATTTTCGACTTTTTCCGCAACATCAGTTCGATGTTGTCTATACATTTGATCAACATCTTATCAAGCCAAAAATTGCTTTTTTGTATCTCCAGCTGATCCGAATTGATCTTTGTGACGCTCAGGATATCGGACACCAGCTCCTTCAGCGTCCTGGTCGCATGGGTCGCTTTGTTCAGGTATTGCCTGTCTTCGCCCTGCAGTATATCCTTGTCGTTTATGATCTCCAAATAGCCGTTGATGGCGTTGAGCGACGTACGCATCTCATGCGAGATATTTGCGATCATCAACTCCTGGGTTTCCAGAGTCTCATTCAGTCTCTTGGTCGTATATTGGAGTATCTTTTGGGTGATTTTGCTCTTCTCCTCCAGTTGTTTCGAGTATTTGCATCTCTCTATAAGCAATACATCGAAAAGTTTTTCAAACACCTCTTTGATTTTCTTTTTGTCTTCCTCATCCTTAAGATCCTCGATCATGTATGTATAGATGTCGACAATGGTATTCAAAACTTTTTTGGTGAATCTGTGATTCCTCCTGTGAAAAATTATATAATTGATTTCATATATGAATGTCGTATCCCCATCATGAAGCAATTCATCGAACCCGTCAACGATCTCTTTGGTCCTGAGAGAATTTATTTTAAAATTCTCCTGCAAGATCTGCGAAACTCTCTCTTTTTGATACTCTCTCAATTTCATTTTTTATCCTCTCTACAGGAGAGTGCCGCCAACGATATCGTCTGGTTGTGCAGGATCGTCTCACCGTTGATATCGACGGAGCCTATCTCCCCGAACGAGTGAAATCCGATGAAGGGGACATCAAGTTGTCTTTTCAAATCCATCAGATAGACGTACTCCATCATCCCGAGATAGAATTTGATTCCCACACAATTGAATATGAAGGCGATTGTATTCCCCTTATTGATCCCATGAAACCTCTTCAACCTTTGGATTTGCTCCTGCGAACTCAAGGGAATGCTGAGCTTCAATTTGTCTTGCTCTTTCACATATCGATAAAGGGTGATGGTTTTTTGCTCCCTGTCAAAATCCTTGATGGACGCGAGCGGTGACTTGTCAAAAGAATGAATACCGGACTTTTTCAGAAAAAAAGGAAAGCTGAACGATTGGATTTTTTTGTGTGTGATCGTTCCTATCGCTTCATCCAGAACATCCAATGCGGATCTGTTGTCCAGCTCATAGACCCGCGCACCCTGAGCCCTCGTAATGTTCATTTCGAAGCCCACCGGTTCGAACTGATGGACACTCAAACCGGAGATCTCGTAGACAGTTTTGTCGAACATCAACAAAATCATGCTGTTATCGTAAAATCTTCCGTTGCAAAAAACCTGCGGCGTATTCTCCGGTTCCGACACTCCGGCCAGTGCGCCGAAGAGATTGTCGATATCGAACGCCGACTTCAAAATGGAAATATCGTCATCCAGGAATTTCGAATACCCGCTGCTCAATACGATGGCGTCATATCTCTTTTCATTGGTTTTTGCAGTGAGTTTCCCGGAAGTATCGACGATCCGTATATCATAGGCGTTTTTGTCCAATTCCAGGAAAAGATACACACAACGGTGTTCTTCGTCCATATCGACGTAGGGAATTTGATTATAGATGTTGCTTTCCGTACTGCAGGCTACAAAATCGGTATCGGGAAATTTTTCTTTGATTTTTTCGTAATAGATTTTGAAGGTAGCTTCTTTGATATCCTGATAAAAACCTATCACCAGATCCGGCTCGAAATCCACTTCATGCCATTTTTCATATGTGACGATATCGTATCTCATTTACTAAACTCCCTCCGGAATAACCGGCCTAATAATGTAAATATAACATATTTTTCGTAATGATTGTAAAGATTATTAGAAATAATAAATATAGATAATAGTATAAACCTAGAAGATAATAATAATTTGATAAATAGATTTCCAATATGGGAGAATGCCGGGCAGGCATGAGAGAGATCCTTGCGACCTAGAGCTCCATCTCCCGCAAGGCGTCGAGCTTGTCGTTGCTCACATAGAGAACCACCCGGCTGCTATTCTCCTCTTCGGAGCGGAGCCGGTCGTAGAGACGCTGCATCTCGATCCGCTTTTCCCGGGGAACCGGTTCGCGAAGCGATTTGTACTCCACGACCTCTCCGTCCTTGATCACCTGGGAGATCTCGGCATAGACCCAGTAGTATCCACGGTCTTTGCGGAGATTTTTGACGTAACCGCGCCAGGTCTTGCCCGCCCGGATGGTCTCCCAGAGATCGGCGAAGGCGGAGCGGGGCATGTCGGGATGGCGGATGATGTTGTGGGGTTTGCCGATGAGTTCCTCGGGCTCGTAACCGGAGATCCTCGCGAAGGTCTCGTTGACGTAGGTGATGACCCCCGTGAGATCGGTCCGGGAGATGATGAGCTGGTTCTCCGGCACCTCGGTCTCGATGAACATGTCGAAGCTGGTATCCATGGGCGACTCCTCGATTTTTCATTGATTGTAACCTGCCCCGCGAACCGATGCTTTGACAGGAGTCAAGGCCCGGTATCCGCGAAAAAGGTCTCCTATCCCTTCCGGGACTCCTCTTCGGCCAGTCTGTGGACCATCCGGATGCTCTCGATGGCGTTGCCGAGGATCTGCTTGGTGGAGGTGAGCGGTTTCATCCGGAGATTGGTCTGCTTCTTGTCCAGACTCTGATCCATCAGCACCTCCATCACCTCCTTCTCCAGCTCCCGGAAGATCTCGTCGAACTTCTCTTCGATCAGCCGGAGGTCCATCAGCCCGCCTTGGGCCGGAAGGCCTGGATCACCGTCTCGTCGACCTCCATATAGCCCGCCCCCAGGAGATCGAGGCAGTAGGGAACCGCCGGGAACACCGCGTCGAGACACTCCCGGATCGACTTGGGCTTGCCCGGCAGATTGATGACGAGGGTCCGATGACAGATCCCGGCGGTCTGGCGGGAGAGAATCGCCGTCGGGACATACTGGAGGCTCACCGCCCGCATCTTTTCGCCAAAGCCCGGAAGGATCTTGTCGCAGACCGCCAGGGTGGCGTCCACGGTCACATCCCGCTCCGCCGGACCGGTCCCCCCGGTGGTCACCACCAGGTCGCACTTTTTGTCCCGACAGAGGTCCAGCAACTCCTCTTCGATGAGATGCATCTCGTCGGGCACGCAGCGGTAATGAAACTCCAGGGGGTTTTTGAGATACTCTTTCATCGTTTCCATGATGGCATGGCCCGAAATATCGTCGTAGATTCCTTTGGAAGCGCGGTCGCTCGTCGTCACGACCCCGATGTTGATCCGATCCATAGTGCTCCTTTTCGCTTCGGTCGTTTGCTCTATGCTCTCCGATTATACCCGTAAAAGCACGCGATCGAGCATTCGCGTACTCAAAATCCGCCTAGCGATCCCCAGCAACCAGGTGGCTTTGGTGATGTAGTAGCGGGGGCGGGGCCTCTCGGCGAGGACGATCCGGTGGACCGTCGACGCCACCGATTCGGGGGGCAGGCTCAACGGCACGGCGCTGTAGTCGCCTCGAAGAGCCTGACGATACAGCGTTCTCCAGCGGGATCGATCGATATCGATCCGTTCCAGGGTGCGCAGAGCGTTCTCCCGGAAACGGCTCTTCACCGGTCCGGTATCGAGGAGTGTGACATGAATCCCCGTCCCCTCCAATTCCAGGCGCAGGGTATCGGTGAGTCCCTCGACGGCGTACTTGCTGGCATTGTAGGCTCCCCGCATGGGCAAAGCGACGAGCCCCAGGACCGAGGAGTGCTGGATGATCTTGCCCCCTCCCTGGCGGCGCATCACCGGCAGGACCTGCCGGGTGCATTCGTGCAGGCCGAAGAGATTGGTCTCGAACTGCTCCCGCAGCGCTTCGACCGGTAGATCCTCCACCGCCCCCATCTGGCCGTAACCGGCGTTGTTGAACCAGACGTCGATCCGCCCCTCCCGGCGCAGCACCTCCCGGATCACCACCGCGATCTCCTCCGGACGCCGCACATCCAGGCGCATCGCCCCTTCGAACCCTTCGGCCCGCAGCTCCTCCACCTCCCCATCGGTCCGCGCCGTGGGATAGACGGTGACGAACCGCTCCCGCAGATACCGGGCCGTCACCCGCCCGATCCCGCTGGAACATCCGGTAATCACCACGACGGGCGGCTTTTCACGTTCATTAGACATAGACTTTTCCTCTTCTTTTCGGGGCCAAAACCTCCGCCTCCAAAATCTCCATCTTCTCTCTTACCTCTTACCTATTACCTAATTACCTGTTACTTGTTACTTGTTACTTTTCCAAAACATGTCCCGCCCCCCGAAACCGGTAAAGCGCGTCCACCTCCGGCGCGAAAAAGGCGATCGCCCCCTCCGCGTCGATGATCCGGTCGGCGTCGCCGATGAAAACTTCGACCACCGTTCCCCGCTCCCGGAGAGCGCGAAGTTTCGTCGGCTCCCAGCGGTAACGCAGCAGCTCCTCCAGCTCCCGCGCCGTTCCCGGAGCCCGGTAGGGTCCCAGGTCTCTGCCGGAGGGATCGGCACAGCGCCGTAGAAAGGTCGCCACATACCCCTCCGGATCCCGCCGAAACGCCCGAAGCTGCAGATCGATATACCGGTCGCCCCGGGTCTGGAAAAACGCGGGGGAGAAGAGCAGGAGGCGGTCGATTCTCCGTTGGCTCTCCAGCGCATGTTCGAACGCGCGGATCGCCCCGTAGCTGAAGCCGGCGACCGCCATCTCACTCTCCACCAGCCAGTCGGTAAAGAGCACCGATTCGTTTCGGAGGCAGAAGCCGCTAAAATAGGTCACGTAGGATCCTCCGTGCTTCCTCTTCTTCGATATTCTCCCGGTTCAGGAGCCACGACTCGATGGCCCGGCGGGCCTCTTCGAGCTTGTCGAGCATCTCCCGGGTCTCCTCCAGGAGGGTCGCCAGAAGCTCTTCGACCTCTTCCTCCCGGGGCAGAATCCGCTCTCCCATTCCATAGTCCCGTACGATCCTGCGTACCTCGGCGATGGCCTGGGCCCGATCCTCCGCGGCGTTGGTGTAGCGCTCCCCGAAGACCCGTTCCGTAGCCAGGCCGCCGGCGAGCAGCACCTTGACCCTCGCGAGCAGGTCGCTCCGGGAACGGATCTCCCGATCCGCCTCCCGCATCCGGGTCGTGACGATGCCGATCCGGTCGTAGGGAACGTCGAGCCAGGTGGCCACCAGGGCCTTGCCCGACTGATAGACCGCCTGGATCCGGCGCTCCTCTTCGCTGAAGCTCAGGAGTTTGCGCTTGCCGCTGATGACCTGCTCCCGCACCGCCTCGAAATCCTCCGGCTCGATCCGTCGTGCCCTCCGGCGCAACGCTCGCAGCGCCGCTTCGTTGACCAGAGTCGCCAAGGCCGCAGCGCTGAATCCGACGGTGGAGCGGGCAAGTGCGTCCAGATCCGCCTCGTGAGGCTTTTTGCGGAGATAGAGCTCCAGGATTCGCCGACGGTCTTCACGGTCCGGCAGGGAGAGATGGATGCGCCGGTCGAAACGTCCGGGACGCAGCAGCGCTTCGTCGAGTATCTCCATGCGGTTGGTGGCGGCGATGACGATGACGCCGCTGTCGCTGGCGAAACCGTCCATCTCCGTCAGGAGCTGGTTGAGGGTCGCTTCCCGCTCTTCGTTGCGCAGGCTCCCCCGGTGCCGCCCCACGGCATCGATCTCGTCGATGAAAACGATGCTCGGCGCCGCCTTTTTGGCCGCCTGAAAGAGCTCGTGGACCCGCCGGGCCCCCATCCCCACATAGATCTCCACGATGTTGGCGCCGCTCTGGTAGAAGAAGGGCACCCCCGCCTCGCCCGCCACCGCCTTGGCGATGAGGGTCTTGCCCACGCCGGGAGGGCCCACCAGCAGAACCCCTTTGGGGAGGCGGATGTCGAATTTCCGATAGCGGGAGGGGCGCTTGAGGAAGTCGATGATCTCCTCGAGATCCTCCTTGACCTCTTCGATCCCCGCCACGTCGTCGAAACGGACTTTGGAGCGGATCGGGGTGAGCGCCTCGTTGGGCGGGATCTCCTCCCGGCGGCCTCCGCGATCCCGGATCGGCTGCAGCTCCGTCCGGTCCCGCCGGGAGAGATAGTAGATCACCACCGCCAGGCCGATGAGCATCAGGAAGAGGAGGATCAGCCCCAGGTTGAGGAGGCTCCACTCCCGCTCCACCTCGATGGGATACTCCCGTCCCAGACTCCGGAGGTCCACCGCATCGGCCGGAATACGGTAGACCATTTTGGAGGTGCGGACATAGAGATAGGGGTCCTTGCGGACGAGGCGGGTGATCAGCTTCTTCTGGGAGAGCAGCTCCAGCTGGTCGGCGG
>CAZGGT010000096.1:0-12787 GCA_964525335.1 uncultured Nitratifractor sp.
GGACGTCCCTATCCCTACGCTTCCCAACCCCCGCGGACATTGGACAAAAACATCAGCAGCGTCCCGGAAACCATCCAGACCAAAGAACTCCAGATCGACCCGTCGGAGTTCGAAATCCCCAAAGAGCCCCAGCCCGCCCCCGAACCCGCTCCCATACCCACCCCCAGGGTGAGCAAAAAGAAGGAGTCGCCCAAGGCGTCCATTCCGACAAAAACGCCCCAATCCCCCAAAAAGACTCCGACGACTCCCACATCCCCATCGTCCGCCGCCCCAAAGCCCCCCGCCCAACACAAAACCCCACCGAAGGAAAAACGACGCCCCTCCCCCTTCGACATCCTCAACACGACGGGACTGTGAGGAAGCGGAGAGCGTGGATCCGGACGGAAGGCTGGAAGAGAGCGATGAGCTGAAAGCTAAAAGCGGAAAGCGGAGAGCTTAGAGCCGAGAGCCGAGAGCCGATATTACTCGATAAATATTATCCGCCACTCCAATGCCCAATGCCCAATGCCCAATGCCCAATGCCGAAAGCTTAAAGCGAAAAGCTGAGAGCTAAGAGCAGAGAACTGATATTGTCCAAGAAATCTTATCCGCCCGGGGCTATCGACTATCGACCTAATCCCCCTCTATGCCACTTTCGAGTATAATAATTGACTAAAAATCGAAGAGGTTCTCTCCATGCCCAAGCGCGAAGACATCCAAACCATTCTGCTCATCGGTTCCGGTCCCATCGTCATCGGACAGGCCTGCGAATTCGACTACTCCGGCACCCAGGCGGCCAAAACCCTCAAAGAGCTCGGCTACCGGGTCGTCCTGATCAACTCCAACCCCGCCACCATCATGACCGACCCCGAGTTCGCCGACCGCACCTACATCGAACCCATCGAACCCGACGTAATCGCCAAGATCATCGAGAAGGAGAAGGTCGACGCCATCCTCCCCACCATGGGAGGCCAGACCGCCCTCAACGTCGCCATGGAGATGTACGAACGGGGAATGCTCGAAGGAGTCGAATTCCTCGGCGCCAACCCCGAAGCGATCAAGAAAGGCGAAGACCGCCAGGCCTTCAAGGAGGCGATGCAGCGCATAGGGATGGACCTCCCCATCTCCAAATACGCCTACACCCTCGACGAGGCGGTGTCCGCCGCCAAGGAGATCGGCTTCCCCCTCATCATCCGCGCCTCCTACACCCTGGCCGGTGGCGGATCCGGCGTCGCCTACAATATGGACGAGTTCAAAGAGATCGCCAAAGGGGGCCTGGAGGCCAGCCCCATCAGTGAGATCCTCATCGAAGAGTCCCTCCTGGGCTGGAAAGAGTACGAGATGGAGGTGATCCGGGACCGGGCCGACAATTGCATCATCGTCTGCTCCATCGAAAACCTCGACCCCATGGGGGTCCACACCGGCGACTCCATCACCATCGCCCCCGCCCTCACCCTCACCGACAAGGAGTACCAGCGGATGCGGGACGCCAGCTTCGCCATCCTCCGGGAGATCGGCGTCGACACCGGCGGCTCCAACGTCCAATTCTCCGTCAACCCCGAGACGGGCCGGATGATCGTCATCGAGATGAATCCGCGGGTCTCCCGCTCCTCGGCCCTCGCCTCCAAGGCCACCGGCTACCCCATCGCCAAGGTCGCCACCCTCCTGGCCGTCGGCTATACCCTCGACGAGATCACCAACGACATCACCGGCACCCCCGCCAGCTTCGAGCCGGTCATCGACTACATCGTCACCAAGATTCCCCGCTTCACCTTCGAGAAGTTCCCCCAGGCCGAGAGCACCCTCACCACCGCCATGAAATCCGTCGGAGAGGTGATGAGCATCGGCCGCACTTTCAAGGAGTCCTTCCAGAAAGCCCTGGTCTCCCTGGAGACGGGGCTGATCGGCTTCGATCCCGTCGACTGTGACGACGAGACCCTCACCCGGGAGATCCGCCGCCCCAACGCCGACCGCTTCCTCTACATCTTCGAAGCCCTGCGCCGGGGCCGCAGCGTGGAGGAGATCCACGAGCTCTGCCGCATCGATCCCTGGTTCCTCTACCAGTTCGAGGAGCTGGCCGCCAGCGAAGCCGCCATCACCCTGGAGACTCTCCACGACGCCGCCCAACTCCGCCGGCTCAAGACCGAGGGCTTCGGCGACGCCATGATCGCCGCGGTGATCAACCGCAAAGAGGGGCTGAACCTGACGGAAAACGACATCTACAACGCCCGCAAAAAGCTGGGGATCGAACACCAGTACAACGAGGTGGACACCTGCGCCGCCGAGTTCGAAGCCCTCACCCCCTACCTCTACTCCACCACCAACGTCACTCCCCTCCCCGGATCGGGCCGTCAGGCCAAGCCCGGCCACAAAGTCCTGGTCATCGGCGGCGGCCCCAACCGCATCGGCCAGGGGATCGAGTTCGACTACTGCTGCGTCCACGCCGCCTTCGCCCTCCAGGATCTGGGCCTCGAGTCGATCATGTACAACTGCAACCCCGAGACGGTCTCCACCGACTACGACACCAGCGACATCCTCTACTTCGAACCCATCGACTTCGAGCACGTCCGCACCGTCATCGAGACCGAAGAGCCCGAAGGGGTCATCGTCCACTTCGGCGGTCAGACTCCCCTCAAACTGGCCAAAAACCTCACCGCCATCGGGGCGAAGATCATCGGCACCCCCGCCCGGGTCATCGACCTGGCCGAGGACCGGGAGAAGTTCAGCGCCTTCATCGAGAAGCTGGGGCTCCGCCAGCCCGCCAACGGCACCGCCGTCACCAAAGAGGAGGCGATCGCCATCGCCGGCCGCATCGGCTATCCGGTCCTGGTGCGCCCCAGCTTCGTCCTGGGAGGGCGGGCGATGCGCACCGTCTACAACGACGCGGAGCTGCGGGAGTACATGGACGAGGCGGTCCAGGTCTCCAACGACTCCCCCGTCCTCATCGACAAATTCCTCGACAACGCCATCGAACTGGACGTGGACGCCATCAGCGACGGCAACGAGGTCTACATCGGCTCGGTGATGCAGCACATCGAGGAGGCGGGAATCCACTCGGGCGACAGCGCCTGCTCCCTCCCCGCCCTTTCGGTCCCCGAGAAGACCCTGGCTGCAATCAAACGCCAGACCATGGAGATCGCCCTGGGGCTGGGGGTCGTGGGACTGCTCAACATCCAGTACGCCATCCACAACGACGAGATCTATCTCATCGAGGTCAACCCCCGGGCCTCCCGGACCGTCCCCTTCGTCTCCAAGGCCACCGGCGTCCCCCTGGCCAAGGTGGCCACCCGGGTCATGGTCCGGGGCGATCTGCGCGAAGCCCTGGAGTTCTACGACACCTTCGGGATGGTCGACTACTCCAAGACCCCCATGGAACCGAAGCTCAGCGGTCACGTCGCCGTCAAGGAGGCGGTCTTCCCCTTCAACAAGCTCCCCGGCTCCGACCTGATCCTGGGTCCCGAGATGAAATCGACCGGCGAAGTGATGGGAATCAGCGACGCCTTCGGCATGAGCTTCGCCAAGAGCCAGTTCGCCTCCAAGAACCGCATCCCCCTGGAGGGGAAGGTCTTCCTCTCCCTGACGGAGATCGACAAGCCCCATGCCGGGGAGATCGGGCGGATGTTCACGGAGCTGGGCTTCGAGATCGTCGCCACCTCCGGCACCCACGCCGCCCTGGAAGCCGCCGGCGTCCCCAGCACCAAGGTCCTCAAGATCAGCGAAGGGCGCCCCAACATCGACGACATGATCCGCAACGAGGAGATCGCCCTGGCGATCAACACCTCCGACAACAAAGCCGCCAAAGCCGACGCCCGGCTCATCCGCCAGTCGGTCCTGGCCAACCACGTCGCCTACTTCACCACCATCGCCGCCGCCCGGGCCGCCGCCCTGGCGATCCGGGACCTCAAAGAGAGCGGAGGATGCGTGGAGCCCAAAGCACTCCAGGATTACCTGAAGAGCTAGAGGTCGGAATATGTAACGCCGAAAGGAATGGCTATGACGATTCAGCAGCGCATCGTTCTTTTTTTCTCTCTCCTCATCGCGCTGCTGCTGACGGTCATCCTCCTGATGGGATATCGGCTCCGGCTCCAGCAGGAGCTCACCCGCTCCCAGGAACTCCGCTACGAGAGCTATCGCCTCGCCACCCATCTCAAAAACACCGCCGATCAGCTCACCCGCATGGCCCGGACCTACACCGTCACCGGGGATCCCCGCTACCGGGAATACTACGAGCACATTCTGGCGATTCGCAACGGCCAGGAAGTCCGACCCAAACAGTACGGACTGACTTTCTGGGACCAGGTCACCGTGGACCACGACTTTCACCCCGCCGACGACGGTCGGGCCATCTCCATCCTGGAGCTTTTCCGGCGCTCCCACATCCGTCCCGAAGAGATCGCACTGCTCCGGGAGGCGAAAGAGTATGCCGACCGGCTCACCGAAATGGAACGGGATACGTTCCGACTCATGTCCCTCGCCTCCATCCACGACAGTCTCAGCGAAATCAACCGCCTCACCGCCCAACAGCGGATCTTCGGTACCGAGTATCACCGCCTCAAAGCGGCGATGATGGAGCGCCTCGACACCTTTTTCCAGGCCGTCGACCGACGCACGGCCGCCCGGGTGAAAGAGGTCGCACATCGCAGCGCCATCATCGACCGGGAGATCCTCATCCTCATCCTGTTGATTCTCGGGGTGGTCCTCTACGGCTGGTATCATACGCGCCGACGGATCGTCAGACCGCTTCGTCAGCTCATCCGCTGGACCGAACGTCTGAGGAAAGGAGACTTTCGTCCCGTGACGCTGCGGAACAACTGCCGCGACGAAATCGGGCAGCTCGCCCGCTCCTTCAACGCCATGGCCGAAACGATCCGGCGCAGCCTCGAAGATCTCAAGGTCAAAGCCCATACCGATCGCCTCACGGGCCTCGCCAACCGCACCCTCCTCGAAATCGAGATGGAGCGGATCCAACTGGCGATTCGGTACTACAATGTGCGGGGATACCTCATTCTCCTCGATCTTGACCATTTCAAATCGATCAACGACCGCTACGGTCACGACGTGGGGGACCGGGTCCTGGTCCGTTTCGCCCAGCTGCTTCGGGAACAGGTGGGCAATCCCCACATCCCGGGCCGCTGGGGAGGAGAAGAGTTCCTGATCCTCATCAAAAATCTCCCGATCGAATCGACGATGGAACTGGCGGAATCTTTTCGTCTGAGTGTGGAAAACCACTCCTTCCCCGAGGGGATTCTCCTGACCGTCAGCGCCGGCATCGCCCCCCTGAACCCCGATGAGACGGCCGAAGAGACGCTCCGACGCGCCGACCGGGCGCTCTACCGGGCCAAAAACGCAGGACGGAACCGGGTGGAATATGAAGGAGAGAGTTCCTCATGAACCTCGGCAATACGCTCGTTCTCACCCCCAGCGATACCACCATCGGTTTTCTCGCGCAGGAGGCGGAGCGTCTCGATCGGGTCAAACGACGTCCGCCGGGCCATCCCTATCTCGTCGCGCTCCCCTCTCTCAAAGCCCTTTCCGCCGAAGTGCGGGTACCCTCTTCGTTCCGTCGCCGGGTACGCCGCTCCCGGAAGACCACCTTTATCTATCCCGGAGGCCGTTCCTACCGCGTCGTCCGGGACCCCCGGCATCTTCTGCTCCTTCGCCGTCTGGGCTGGGCCTACAGCACCTCCGCCAATCTCAGCGCTCATCCGTACGATGAAGAGTGGGCCCGCCGACAGGCTGACATCATCGTCGAACCCCTGGGACGACCCGGCACACCCTCCGGCATTCTGAGACTGGGGAAGAAACGACTCCGGAAGATCCGTTGAACGGTTCGGAACCCCGTTGCGCGCTCCCGCGGATCTGAAGAGAACGGCGGCCGTTCCTCCGGGCGGAACGATCTGCTATAATTCCAAAAATTTCAGCAAGGAACAACGCCGATGGGTAGAGCATTCGAATACCGCAAAGCCGCAAAACTCAAGCGATGGGGCCAAATGTCCCGGATCTTCCCCAAACTGGGCAAGATGATCACCATGGCCGCCAAAGAGGGGGGCAGTCCCGACCCGGAGATGAACGCCAAGCTCCGCACCGCCATCGCCAACGCCAAAGCCCAGAACATGCCCAAAGACAATATCGAAGCGGCGATCAAACGGGCCTTCAACAAAGATGCGGCGGACATCAAAGAGATCCACTACGAGGCCAAGGGTCCCTACGGCACGCTGATGATCATCGAGTGCGCCACCGACAACCCCACCCGTACGGTCGCCAACGTCAAGGCGATCCTGGTCCGCAACAAGGGCGAACTCCTCACCAGCGGGTCCCTCGATTTCATGTTTACCCGCAAATCGGTCTTCGAATTCGACAAGCGCGACGACCTCGATCTGGAAGAGCTGGAGCTGGAACTCATCGATTACGGTCTGGAAGAGATCGAAGAGGATCGGATTCCCCAGGAGAACGGAGAAGACCGGGAGATCATCCGGGTCTACGGAGAGTTCACCTCGTTCGGCGAACTGAGCAAAGCCCTGGAGGAGCGGGGGATCGAAGTGAACAAAGCGCAACTCCAATATATCCCCAACACCCCCATCGAGCTCAACGATGAACAGATGGACGAGGTGAGCGTCCTCACCGACAAACTCGAAGAGGACGACGATGTCCAGGTGGTCTACACCAACCTGGCATGAGGGCGCTGTGGAGAGGAACGCCGCCGATCAGCGGCACCGCCACCCTCCCCACCGACGGGGATGACGGGCCCGCCATCCGTCTCTGAACCCCTGGCGATATCCCCGGCGATAGGGATGGGGTCTTCTCGCGGCGCAGCGGGGACGGCATACCTTTCTGCAGAGCGGCCGAACCGGCGAGCAGACCACCGGGGGAGGCGGATACCCCCCGATCCACAAGAGCGGCGGTGGGATCAGCGGCATCGGACCTCCGATCCGAATGTAGGTATCCGCCTTCGCCGGCGTGGCGCTCATCACGATGATCGTCAATACCGCCCAAAGTCCGGACGATCGGAACAATCGCTTCTTCATGTGAACTCCTTTCTTTGATTGGGATAAGTGATTGTGACGCAAAATCGTGGAGCTTCTGTGAAGAAGAGATTTGGAGATACGCTACAATGATCCGACAGCGACGGAGTCTCCGTCATGGCGTCATGAGGGTGAGAATCGATGCCGTGAAAAGATGCGATCCTCCTACTCCATGCCGATGGGGCGGATCGGAGAATCTTTCCATGCTCCCGACACCGCAAAACGGAACCGGGACCCCGACCGGCAGAATCCGTCGCAAAATTCGGACCAAAAACGAGGTGTATGGATGCCTTCTCCCCGTAAAATTCTGATCGCCATCTCCGGCGCCAGCGGCGTGGAACTGGGAATGAAATTTCTCCACCATCTTCCCGATGGGATCGAAGCCCATCTCGTCGTCTCCGACAATGCCCGGACCGTCCGGGAACGGGAACTGGGGAGGGCGTTTCTCCACAGCGACGGCGATATCGCCGCCGGTCCCGCCAGCGGCTCCTTCGGCATCGACGCCACCGCCGTCATCCCCTGCTCCATGAATACCCTGGCCAAAATCGCCTGCGGTATCTCCGACACCCTCGTCACACGCGCCGCCGCCGTCGCCCTCAAGGAGCGCAAACCCCTCCTCCTCGCCCCCCGGGAGATGCCCTTCTCCCCTATCGCCCTGGAAAACATGCTCAAACTCTCCCGCCTCGGCGTTCACATCGCACCTCCCGTCCCCGGCTACTACGCCGAACACGACTCCCTGGAGGCGATGGAACGCTTCTGGATCGGCAAATGGTACGACCTCCTGGGGATCGACCACGAGCTCTACACACCGTGGAGCGGAAACTCGACATAATTGACGATCGCACCGGGAAAACCTCCCGCGATTTTTCGTTATTTCCCGATCCGCTTCAATTGGATTTTCAGAATCCGACTCCGGAGATTCGAAGGGAACAGTGCGGTATTGTCACCGGCTTTGACTCGTAACTCCCCGATTTTATCTCCATTGAAATAATAAGCGTACCGGCCGGGCAGCAGATCGGCCACAAGATGCCACATTCCTTTTCGGGCATCGGTGATTTGATAGTGAATTTGCCGACGAAGCTGTTCTTCCTTCGCAAAAGAAACCGTGAGCCTTCCGATACGGACACCGAGATTCCCCTTTCCTCCCAGGGACTCCAGTTCGTCGAAGTGGTCCATTGTAGCCGGGCCGATTTGAATCACGTTCAGCAGATTGAGGTGTTCCACATCTTTGAAATCGAGTACACTTTGCCAGTGGCGTTCCGAACGATTGACGACCCAATCGGGAATCTTCTTCCATAGTTTTTTTTCGTTCACTTTCTTCGCGACCATGCCGAGCGGTTCCAGCGTCTTTTGCATCAGTTTATGTTTGCCGTTGAGGCTGTATTGGACTACGGTGTCTCCATCGATATCGGGCTCGGTCAGAGCCCGGAGCCGATATCGTACCCGGATCGGCCTTCGGGTTCTCAGCCGATCGAACACGACGGCATAGTTCCCCATCCAGACAAAATGTCGACGATAGGTTTTGACATTGAGAACCGCATTCGCTTTGCCGGGAGGATCGTTCCACTGCCCGTCGGCATTGAGCATCGCATAGGCGAGCAGCGGCCGTCCCTGTTCTTCACGATGCCGAGTGATCCGTGCCGCCTTTTGACTGTCGAAAATCGCCGTTCCCGAGCAGGGAACACCGTTGAGGGTACATCCGTTTTCGATCGAAAGGGTATTGAAAAAGTCCCCGTGGGAAAGGGCTTCGTAGTTTCTCGCCCCTTTGGTCAAATAACTATCGCCCCGCCACAGACTGAAATGCCCCTGATCCATTGCCTGCTGATCCAGAGGTACGCTTCCGTCACCCCGGAAGACCCCCCAGCGCGCTTTCAGCCCCCATCCGTCTCGAAAGAGCAGAAAATCCGGTGAACGCGCGAAACGGATTCTGGGCAGGTGTGCCCGGTAGGGAGAGCGGCTTTTCGCATCGGGACGGACAAAGAAAAATTCGAGAAAGGGATCGCTGTCATATCCGATATCCACCTGCCTGGCATACCCGGTTCCCAATGCCGCCGCGTTGCGATCTCCCGCCTGCTCGGCAAACCAGGTCGCCACGATCAACGCCCGACGTAACCAGGGTTGTTCCGCCAGAATATTGGGATCCTGCCAAGAACCGTAGTCATCCACCCGCTTCCGACCGGGTTCGGTAAGGGCGATCAGGGAACGGATAAAATTCCCCCAGAACGGTTTGAGCCTGGGTTCTTTTGTATTGACATCATATCCGCAGGCCGTTTTCAACGTCAGTTCATACCCGAGTATTCCGACGATGTCCGTCGAAGGGAAATAGGCCATTCCCGTGAAATAGACCCCTCCGAGACCTGCCAGGATCATTCCCCGGTTGGAAGTCCCGTGATCCACATAGTAACCATGCTTCCAGCCGAACCATGCCCGATCCAGCATTGTCACGGCGGCGGGATCGTCGCCATAGATGGCCGTTCCGAAAATCAGGTGGAGATTTCCGGTCAGGAGATTGGCATCGCTGTCGGTCCCGGATGCCATGAGGTCCCAGCCTTTCCAGAATTTTCCGCTGAGGATCCGCATCTTCTGCCGTATTCGTTTCCGATGGGCTTCGTCCATTCCGGGATAATCGTAGAGCCAGTCGTAGCTCAAACCCAGGAAATAGAAACTCTGATGATCGGGGTCACCATACCGGGAAAGATCGGTCGACACCTGGTCGAGAAGTTCGAGCGCCCTCTTCGCAAAACGTTTTTCTCCGCTGAGCCGGTACATCAACGCCAAGGGAGCGGTGTAGTTTTGTGGGGAGAGTTTCAGATCCCAGGGATCGTTGTCCGGATCGGTATCCGTCAGCGAATCACAAAGCTCTTTGAACTCCCTCCACCGCTCGCCATTCTGCTGGCGCTCCAGTTGCATCGCATCGATCCGCTCCTGGGTCAGCCAGAGGCGGGGATGTCCACCCACAGGATAATATTTGACGGGGAACCCTCCCCATCCCATGGTCCAGACGAAAAGAATCAGAAGTCGCACTATTTTTTTCATGATTGCCTCTCTTTTCTTCCTTCTTATCTTGCGTTCAACTCCATAAACCACCCAACCATTCTTATTCTAGCACAATATTAAATATTATTTGAAAAAATTCCAGATATCCTAAGTTTATTTTCTTTGCTGCCGATAGAAATTCCGGAATACATCCCGTCAAGACCCCGCTATAATACCCCCATGACCAATCAAAAAATCTACGCCTATTCCTTCGAGCCGGTTCCCTTCCGTTTCGCCCAGAGCGTCGAGCGCTTCCATGTCGAGGAGCTGCCGCTCCATCCCGCCACCGGCCGGGGGGAGTGGCTGATGCTCCGGATCCGCAAGAGGGATCTCAGCACCTGGCGCCTCCTCAACGTGGTCAAGAGCGCCACCGGGGCCTCCGACCGGGAGATCGGCTACGCCGGGCTCAAGGACAAGGCCGCCACGACCATCCAGTACCTCACCCTCCCCGCCCGCTACGAAAAGAGCTTGCAAAAGATCCGAACCGAACGCATCGAACTCCTGGAGAGCCGGCGGACCCGCCACCCCCTCAAGATGGGAGAGCTCCGGGGCAACCGCTTCCGGATCCTGCTGGACGGCATCGACGCCGGGCAGGGAGAGCGGCTCCTGGAGCAGGCCCGGCGTCTGGCCCGCGGCGGCGTCCCCAACTACTTCGGCTACCAGCGCTTCGGGGAGGATGGCCGGGCCTGGGAACAGGGCCGAGAGATCGCCCACAGCGGCAAACGGCTCAAAGGAGCCAAAGAGCGCCTCCTGGTGGCCGCCTGGCAAAGCCACCTCTTCAACGGCTGGCTCCGGGAGCGGGTGCGCGCCGGCCGGATCGTCGCCGAACACGAGCCCGAAGCGGCGGCGAAGAAGCTCGGCTGGCCCCTCCCCCTCGTCCGGGAGCTCCGAACCCAGCCCCAACCTTTCAAGATCCTGCCGGGCGAGCTGCTCCGCCCCCTCCCCAAAGGGCGGCTCTTCAACAGCCGGAACCTCTCCCGGGATGCCGAAGCCTTCGCCCGCCGCCGCCTCACCCCCACGGGACTGCTGCCGGGATCCCGGGTCTGGAGAACCCGGAGCGACGCCCGACACCTCGAAGCCCCCTGGGACGACGAAGAGCTCGACGCCCTGCCCGGCGACCGGAGGGACGCCTGGATCTGGCCCGGAGAGCTCACGGGCAGTTACGACACCGAAAAGCGGGGGCTCTGGCTGGAGTTCACCCTCCCCGCCGGCTCCTTCGCCACCGCCCTTCTCGAAGAGCTGGCCCACCGCTCCCTCGCTCCCGGCCCCGGGAGAGGCGGCAGATGAAAACGCCGCTCCTTCTCCTCGGAGCCGCTCTCCTGCTCTATCTGGGAGCCCTGGGCTGGCTCTACTTCGCCCAGCGCAAGCTCCTTTTTCACCCCACCCGCGAACGGCAGGCCCGGGTGGGGTTCTATCTCTCCACCCCCGGGGGCAAGGTCCGTGTCGAAGTGCGCAATCCCGGAAAAGACCGTGCCCTGATCTACCTGCCGGGCAACTCCGAGCACTGGTGGGAAGATTCCGACGACCTGGCCCGGATGCTGCCGGAGCACACGATCTACTTCCCCCACTATCCCGGCTACGGAGCCAGCGAAGGCTCCCCCTCCCAGGCGGCTCTCTTCGAAATGGCCCTGCGGCTCTATGATCACATCGCACCCGAACACCGAACGATCGATCTCCTCGGCCGCAGCCTCGGCAGCGGCGTCGCCCTCTACCTCGCCTCCCGTCGCCCCGTCCACCGCCTGGTCCTGATCACCCCCTACGACTCCATCGCGGCCCTGGGTGCCGAACGCTACCCGATCTTTCCGGTCCGCGCCATCATCAGGGATCCCTTCGAGAGCATCCGCTACGCTGCCGATCTGACCCTCCCGACCCTGATCCTGCTGGCGGAGGAGGACAGCGTCATTCCCCCCGTCCACAGCCGCAGACTGATCGACGCCTTCCGGCGCATCCATCCCCGGGTGGTGACCCTCCCCGGCACCGACCACGGCAGCATCGTCGACTCCCCCGACTATCCCGCACTCCTTCGCAGCTTCCTGGAAAACCGAAGGAATTAGTTGAGAGTTGAGAATTGAGAGTTGAGAATTTCGGTAGGCGTTGCTGCGTTCCGGTGGAACGAATTTTGAATTCGGTTTGTGTCGCTTCGCAACGCTTTTATATTGAAATCGTCGCCTACGGCGACCCCAATGCTTCGTAACACGGTACACGTAACACGCAGCACGCTCCTCCCCCAATGACCAATGACCAGTGACCAATGACTACTCGTCTTGCGACTTGCGACTCCCCTCCTCGTAACACGTAACACATGCTCTTCCCGATGCTGAAAGCGGAAAGCAAAAAGCTTAGAGCTGATATCGTTCGACAAATTTTATCCGCACAGAACCAACGACCAACGACCAACGACCAACGACCAACGACCAACGACCAACGACCAACGACCAACGACCAACGACCAACGACCAATGACCAACGACTATCGACAAAAAAATGCTAAAATTCGGCAAAATTTTTTCGACAAAAGAGCTGATATGTTCCAAGATTTCACCCTGACCGAAGCCGAACTCGAGGGCTTCCCCGGCCGTCTCGAAGCGCTGCTCGCGCGCCAGAAGGAGGCGATCGAAGCCCTGGCCGCCACCGAGACCGACGACTACGAAGCGATCCTCAAGCCCCTGGAGGAGATGGACGAGGAGCGGAGCCTTCTCTTCACCCCCCTCTCCCACCTCAATTCGGTGATGAACTCCGAAGCGACCCAA
>CAZGGT010000097.1:0-2451 GCA_964525335.1 uncultured Nitratifractor sp.
TGTTTGAGGGCCTGCCCGACCCGGCGATGCACCTCTTCGGGGGAAAGCCCTTGGTGTAACGGGCCAAAGGCCACATCATCATAGACCGTGGGCGAAAACAATTGGTCGTCGGGGTTCTGAAAGAGCAAACCAACCCAAGAACGCACTTGAGCGAGGTGGGCCCGGTCAACCGGCAAACCGTTCACCTCGACCGTTCCCTCACCCTGTAGGATGCCGTTGAGGTGCAAAAGCAGGGTGGTCTTTCCGGCGCCGTTGGGCCCCAACAGACCGACGATCTCCCCGCTGCGTACCTCCAGAGAGATGTCGCGGACGATGGTCTTGTTCTTGATGGTTTTGGCGAGGCCCTTGGCTTCCAGTCTATGCATGCAGCGGCTCGATTCGGTAGATTCGGCGTTTCTCCTCGGGGGTGATCGCCACTTCCCAGAGATTATACCCGGCGGCGGTTAAGAAGCTTTTGAGCCTCCCGTCCATCCACTCCACCAGGTGCCATCCCGGCTTTTCGAACTCTTCGAGCAGCCCCAGCTGGGCCAGCTCCTCGAATCCGATGCGATAGAGGTCGTAGTGGAAAAGCCGATCGCCATAGGCGTGCTGAAGGGAAAAGGTGGGCGAAGTGACGGCGCCCTCGATCCCCGCCTCCCGGGCGATCGCCCGGACCAGGGTCGTCTTGCCCGCAGCCAGGTCCCCCCGCAGGGAGATCACCGCGTCGGCGGGGATCCGATCCCGCATCGCCGCGACGACCCGGTCGAGCTCTTCGAGACCGGCGGAAACCGTCATCGTACGCTCCTCCACTCCCGGCCTGCCCTCAGCGCTCCGCTCCCAGCTTCCGGGAGAGCTCCACGATCCGCTCCAGATGCTTCGCCGCTTTGCCGCTCTCGATCGCCTCCCGGGCGATCTCCAGCCCCTCTTTGACGTCCCGGGCCGCTTCGTCGGCCACCAGGGCGTAGGCGGCGTTGAGGAGAACGATGTTCTTCTGGGCGTCGGAGGCTTCATCGGCGAAGATCGCCCGGGTGATGGCGGCGTTGCGTTCCGCGTCGCCTCCCAGGATCGCCTCCTTGGGGGCCAGCTCCATGCCGTGCTCCCGGGGATCGATGATCCCCTCTTCGATCCCGCCCTCCCGGAGCTCGGCGTAGCGGGTCGGAGCGCTGATGGAGATCTCGTCCATTCCGTCCTCGCTGCTGACCACGAAAGCCCGCTTGGCCTCCAGGGCCTCCAGGACCTTCGCCATCGTTTCGATGAAGTCGGGGGAGAAGACCCCCATGAGGTACTTGCGCGCCCCCGTGGGATTGGTCAGGGGGCCCATGATGTTGAAGACCGTCCGGTGGGGGATGGAGCGGCGTACCGGCATGATGTGCTTCATGGCCGGGTGGTGGTTCATGGCGAAGATGAAGGCGAAACCGGTCTCCTCCAGCATCCGCACCTGCTCTTCGACCCCCAGGGAGAGGTCGTAGCCCAGGGCCTCCAGCAGATCCGCCGCCCCCGACTTGCTAGTGATGGAACGGTTGCCGTGCTTGGCCACCACCGCCCCGGTGGAAGCCAGGAGCAGGGAGACCGTCGTGGAGATGTTGAAGCTCCCGCTCTTGTCCCCGCCGGTCCCCACGATGTCGATGGCCCGCTCCCGCAGCTCGGGGCTCAGGGGAAGCTTGACGGAGTGCTCCCGCATCACCTCCACCGCCGCCGTCACCTCCTCGGGACTCTCCCCCTTCTCGTAGAGCCCCACCAGAAACTCCCGGGCCTCCTCCTCGCCCAACTCATTGGCGAACAGCTTTTCGAACTTCTCTTTGACATTCATCGTTTTCCCCTCCTCTCGATCAGATGGATGGCGTCGCGCAGCGACGCGAACCGAACCTTTTCACTCTTCACTCTTCACTGCGTCAAAGAGCTAGAGCTCTTTGACGAATTCCTCCTTTTTCGACTTGGGAATCGTCTTCGTCGTCGGAATCTGCAGCACCTCGAAATGGCGGGGTCCTTTGAGGTACTCGATGGTGATTTTGTCCCCCACCTTCACCTCCTTGGCCGGCTTGGCCTTGACGCCGTTGAGATAGACCACCCCGCTCTTGACCATATCCTGGGCGATGGTCCGGCGCTTGACCACGTTGACGGCGCTGAGCCATTTGTCGATACGCATGGACGCTCCTTTCAGTCGCTGGCCGCCTGCGGCGGCGGTCGTTGGTCGATAGTCGTTAGTCGTTGGTTTTAAAAGGGTCGCCTTCGGCGACGATTTCAAAAAAAGCGTTGCTCCGCAACGCAAACCAAAACTCTTCACTCTTCACTTTTCACTCTTCACTTTCCGGCCCTTGGCCGGAACCGCTTTTCACCATTCACCTACAGTCGGAACTCCTCTTCCGCCTTTTTCGCCTCGATCATCCCCTTGACCGTCAGCTCGCCGTCGAGGATGTACCCTTCGGCCTCCAGCTCCCTGCGGATCCGTTTGCCCTCCTTGGGGGTGAACAT
>CAZGGT010000098.1:0-8997 GCA_964525335.1 uncultured Nitratifractor sp.
ACCCGCTTGCCCCGGACGATCTCGGCGGCGATGCGCAGATCCTCCAGCCGGCCGTTGGTGCAGCTGCCGATCATCACCTGGTCGATCTTGATCCGGTCCCGCACCGCCTGCTCCACGCTCTTGCCGTTGGAGGGGAGGAAGGGGTAGGCGATGACCGGGGAGAGCTTCTCCACATCGATAGTGACCACCTGACAGTAGTCGGCGTCGGGATCGCTGTGGTGTATCCTGGGCTCGGCCCGCAGCCCTCCGTTGGCGGCGCGGCGCTCCTCCAGGTAGGCCTCGGTGATCTCGTCCACGGCGATGATGCCGTTTTTGGCCCCCGCCTCGATGGCCATGTTGCACATGCTGAAGCGGTCGTCCATGCTCAGGTACTTCAGGGTCTCACCCGTGAACTCCAGGGCCTTGTAGAGCGCCCCGTCCACCCCGAGGATGCGGATCAGCTCCAGGATGATGTCCTTGCCGTAGATGTGGGGGCCGGGCTTGCCCACCAGCTCCACCCTGATGGTCTCGGGGACCTTGAACCAGTTGCCACCGGTGATGATGGCGAAGCTGATGTCGGTGCTCCCCATCCCGGTGCTGAAGGCCCCCAGGGCTCCGTGGGTGCAGGTGTGGCTGTCGGCCCCGATGATGACGTCGCCGGGGACCACCAGCCCCTTTTCGGGGAGCAGGGCGTGCTCGATCCCCATATCCTTCTCGTCGAAGAAATACTTCAGATCGTGCTTGAGGGCGAAGTCCCGGCTGATCCGCGCCTGGTTGGCGCTGGCGATGTCCTTGGCGGGGATGTAGTGGTCCATGACGATGGCGAAACCGTCGGGGTTGGCCAGCTTTTCGGCGCCGCTCTCCTCGAAGGCGCGGATGGAGATGGGGGTGGTGATGTCGTTGCCGATCACCATGTCGATGTCGACCCGGACGATCTCGCCCGCCTTCACGGGCCGCCCGGCGTGCTCGGAGAAGATCTTCTCGGTAATGGTCTGTCCCATAGTCGTTTCCTTCCGTTCGGTCAGGCCGATCCGTCCCTTTGGTATCGAAGAAAAATCCCCAATGACCAATGACCCGTGACCCATGACCGTAATTTAGCCGCGATTATATCCAAGTCCAGCCAAAAGAATTGGGTAGAATTCCCCCATGACACACGCCCAGCTCCACGCCATCGCCCGCTACCTCGGCCGCCACCGCCACATCAAAAAGGCCCGCCGGGTGGAGAAAAACACCCTCGAGCTCAACCTGGGAGGCGACGAGAGCCTCTTTTTCGAGATGACCCGGGGCGCCCCCACCGTCCGGCTGGGCCCCTCCCGCCGTCCCGGCCAGGATTTCAACGCCCCCTTCGACACCCTCCTGCACCAGCTCCTTTCCCAGAGCCGGCTCCTGGAGGCGGAGGTGCCCGAGGGGGAGCGGATCCTGCGCCTGACGGTCCAGCCCCGCAGCCACTACAAGGACCGGCGGGTCACCCTCCAGCTGGAGTTTACCGGCCGCCACGCCAACGCCATCCTCCTGGACGAGCAGGGCTGCGTCATCGAAGCCCTCCGCCACATCGACGCCGACCGCTCCTTCCGGGTGGTGCGCCCCGGGGTGGAGCTCCTCCCCCTGCCGCCCCGCCCGCAACCCCGGGAGGAGAAACCCTTCGACGGGGAGATCGAGAGCTGGCTGCGGGAGAACCACCGCCGCATCCTCCGGGAACGCCTCGAATCCCTCCGGCAGCAGAAACGGGGCCAGATCCTCAAGAAGCGCCGGGCGATCCTGGAGAGCCTGGAGCGGCTCCCCGACGAAGCGGAGCTGGAAGCGGAGGCGGAGCTGCACCGGAAACGGGCCAACCTCATCCTGGCCCACCTCCACGAGATCCGCCCCTACGACCGGGAGCTTACGCTCCGGGACTTCGACGGCACGCCCGTGACCATCCCCCTTCCCGAAGGGGTCGCCAGAAACCGCCTGGGAGAGCACTACTTCCACAAGGCCCGCCGCGCCCGCACCAAGGCCAAAAACGTCCACATCGAACGGGAGAACCTGGAGGCGAAGCTCCGCTTCTACGACAACATCCTCCAGGCGATCGAGGAGGCGAAGGACCCCCACGACCTGGAGCTCCTGGTCCCCCGGCAGGGGCGGGCCCGGCGGCGGAAGGAGAAGCTCCGCGACGGCGAACTCTACTGGATCGAAGGCTACAAGGTCTACGTGGGCCGCAACGCCCGGGAGAACCAAAAGCTCCTGGAGGCGGCCCGGAGCAACGACCTCTGGATGCACACCCGGGAGATCCCCGGCTCCCACGTCCTCGTCCGCACCGACAAACAGAACCTCCCCGAGAGCGTCCTGCGCTCCGCCGCCAAACTCTGCGTCGACTTTTCCACCGACCGCCCCGGCAACTACGCCGTCGACTACACCCGCCGCAAATTCGTCAAGATCCAGGAGGGAAGCCGGGTGGAGTACGACAAATACAAAACGATCCACGTCCTCAAGGAAGGGGTGGAGATCCGGGAGTAACATCCCGCTCCCGCTTCAATCCACCAAAACCACCGTCGTACTCACCGCTCCCTGGGCACCGATCACCAAAGCCTGCTCGATGTCTGCAGTCTTGGAGGGGCCGGAGAGAAAGAGGCCGAACCCTTCGATTCCCAGCTCGGCGACGCGAGCGTAGGCTTCGTGCATGGTCGGCACGAGTGCGGTCCGGGGGAGGAGAATCGCAAGATGCTCGGGAAGCGTGTAGCGGGTACGGTCCGCACCCGTATCGTGAACGATCCAGCAGGCGCCGTTTTCGATGACACCGAAATGCGCGTCGAGGAATGTGACATCTTTGTCGGGGAAGAGAGAGGCTTTGAGGGATGAGCGCCGAGCGTTGGGCGTTGGGAATTGAACGGTGTCGATGCAGGAGCCCCCGACGCTTTCGACAGCGTGGATGAATGCCCGGATATCGGATTCGTGTACGTTCCGATGCGGGGCGGGGGGTTCGGGCAGAGGAACGGTTTCCACCACGGCGATACGCCGGCGGATGGCCTGAAGGATCCTGTCACGGCTCACGGGTACGCTCCTTGTACAGTCGGGCGAAGGTCTTGGGCGCGAATTCGGGGAGTTCCCGTGTGCGTCCCCAGACGTTGGCGGGATGGTAGAGGAGCCTACGGGGCAGCAGACGGGTGGCCCATTTGGCGGTGCCAAAAAGGATTCGAGCGCGAACGGGACTGCGCAGCATCCACGCGCCGGCGCGGTAGAGCCACCGCTTTTTGGGTGGCAGGTGGCCGCGCTCGACATAGACTTTGCGCCAGGCGTAGAGCTGACGGCGCAGATCGATGCGGGTGGGACAGACGTTGCTACAACTGCCGCAGAGGGTGCAGTTGTAGATGTCGGCGCCGCTGCGTTTGAGATCACGCGAAGCGCCCAGACTCGATCCGATGGGTCCGGGAACGATATAGCCGTAGCTGTGTCCGCCACTGCGCCGGTAGGTGGGGCAGGTGTTCATGCAGGCCCCGCAGCGAATGCAATGAAGCGCCTGGGCGTTGGATTCGTTTCCCAGAATCGCGCTGCGTCCGTTGTCGACGATGACGACATGGAGCTCCCCTCCGGGTTTGGGACGTTTGAAATGGCTGGTGTAGGTCGTCACCGGCTGTCCCGTCGCGCTGCGGGCGAGCAGGCGGGTAAAGATCCCCAAATGCTCAAGCGATGGGATGACCTTTTCGATCCCCATGCTGGCGATGTGCAAATCGGTCATTGCGGTGCCCAGGTCGGCGTTGCCCTCGTTGGTGCAGACGACGAACAGCCCTTCGTCGGCCACGGCGAAATTGACCCCCGTGATCGCCGCATCGGCGGAGAGAAAATGCTCCCGCAGGTGTTTACGGGCGACATAGGTGAGGTAGGTCGGATCGGCATTGCCCGGTTCGGTACCCAGCCGGGCTTCGAAGAGGGCAGCGACCTCCTCTTTTTTCAGATGGATCGCGGGCAGGACGATGTGGCTGGGAGGCTCGTCGCGCAGCTGGACGATCCGCTCCCCAAGATCGGTATCGATCACTTCGATGCCCCGTGCCTGCAGGTAGGGGTTGAGCCCGCACTCTTCGGTAAGCATTGATTTGGATTTGACCACTTTGCGGACGTTGTGGCGCGCAAGAATCCCCTCGACGATGCGGTTGTGCTCCTGCGCATCGGCCGCCCAGTGGACCTGGATGCCGTTGCGCACGGCGTTGCGCTCGAAACGCTCCAGGTAGTGATCGAGGCGGCTCATGGTATGGGCTTTGATCTGGGAAGCGAGCTGGCGCAGCTCTTCCCACTCCGCCACCGTACGTGCGGCTCTGTCCCGTTTTTGGCGGACAAACCAGAGGGCACGGTCATGCCAGGACTCCAACGCTTCTCTGCTCATGGCGCTTTTTCCTCCGCTTCCATGGGGTCACCCCTCGACGGTTCCCGCCAGAATCTCCGCGACATGGACGCATTTGATCTCTCGATTCAGGCGGCGGGCGATTCCCTGGAGATGCATCAGACATGAGCTGTCGAATCCTGCGAGGTATTCCGCTTCGGTCGCTTCGGCATTGTCGAGCTTGTCGATGCCCATCCGGGTGGAGATCTCGGGTTCGTGGATACTGAAGGTCCCGCCGAACCCGCAACACTCGTCGGCGCGTTCCATCTCGCGCAATTCGATGCCCTCCACTTTTTCCAGGAGATTGAGCACCTTGTTGTAGTGGGGAAGCATCACTTCGCTGCTCACACCCAACTCCAGCTCCCTCAGTCCGTGGCAGCTCTGGTGCAGCGTCACCGAATGGGGAAACGAGACCCCGAAGCTCTCGGGCCGTACCACATCGTGCAGAAACTCCAGCACCTCATAGGTGTTTGCTTTGATGTGGGCATACGCCGGGTCGTCACCGACATACGGATCGTAGTGCCTTCGTACCGTCGCGACACAGCTTGCCGAAGGGGCGACGACGTAGTCGTATCCGCTGAAGGTGCGCAAGAAATGCTCCGCAAGCGGTCGGGCTTCCTCGTGCGCTCCGCTGTTGGCGAAGGGCTGTCCGCAGCAGGTCTGCCCTTCGGGATACTCCACCGCATACCCGAACCGCTCCAGCAACGTCAACGTCGCCATACCGACCCCGGGGAAAAAGCTATTGATATAACACGGGATGAACAGGGCGACACGGGAACCGCTCATTCCGCCGCCTCCTCCCCACCCTTCATCGCCAGCCGCAGGTAGAGGTACCCGGCCACTCCCGAAAGGAACGATCCCACCAGAATCCCCATCCGTTCGTCCACCACGTTGACACACTGATCCCCGGAACATTCGAAGGCGAGGGAACCGATGAAGAGGCTCATGGTGAACCCCACTCCTCCCAGGATCGCCACGCCGTAGAGCTGTTTCCAGTCCACCCCTTCGGGGAGCCGCCCCAACCCCAGCCGGATGGCGATCCAGCTGAAGAGGAAGATCCCAAGCTGCTTGCCGGCGAAGAGCCCCAGGACGATCCCGATGGTGACCGAATCGGTGAAATCCTTCAGGGTCACGCTGGCGAAATCGATTCCGGTGTTGACGAAAGCGAAGAGGGGCAGGATGACGTGGTTGACCGGAACGTGGAGGGAGTGTTCCAGGGCGTGGAAACTCTCCCGGTTGTTCCGGAGGGGAATGAAAAGCCCCAGGATGACCCCCGCCAGGGTGGCGTGGACCCCCGACTTCAGCGTCGCCACCCACATCACGATCCCGATGAGGACGTAGGCGGTGTTGTTGGTGACCCCGCTGCGGTTCATCCACCAGAGGATGGCGATGGTCGTCGCCACGATCCCCAGGGCCAGGTAGCTCAGCCCGGAGGTGTAGAAGAGGGCGATGATGACGATCGCCCCCAGGTCGTCGATGATCGCCAGGGTCAGGAGAAAGAGTTTGAGGACCGCCGGCACCCGCCTGCCCAGGAGGGAGAGAATCCCCAGGGCGAAGGCGATGTCGGTGGCGGAGGGGATCGCCCACCCCTTCATCGCCCCCTCGTCTCCCCAGTTGAAGACGACGTAGAAGAGCGCGGGGAAGAGCATTCCCCCCACCGCCGCCAAAGCCGGGACGGCGACCTTGCGGGGGTCCCGCAGCTCCCCCTCCACCGCTTCCCGCTTGATCTCCAGCCCCACCATGAAGAAGAAAACCGCCATCAGACCGTCGTTGACCCAGAGCAGCAGGGGCTTGGCGATGCTCAGGTGGCCGATCACCACCGCCACCGGGGTATCGAGAAAGGCGTCGTAGTAGCCTTTGAGGGGAGAGTTGGCCACGGCCATCGCCATCAGGGTCATGAGCATCAGCAGGATCCCCGTGGAGGATTCGTGCCGGAAAAAGCCGAGCAGGGAGTTTTTCATAATCGGGTCTCTTCGTTCCGTAAATTTCTGCGTCCATTATACTCGACGGGACTTGGAGCTTCGATATAATTGCGGAAAACTCCGGAAGGAAGCCCCGATGTCCGTTACCGATGAACACGCCCAGCGCTGGAAAACCGCCGCCCTCCTGCTGGGAATCCTCGCCCTGGTCGGCTTCGTCGACGCCCCCTGGCTCACCTGGCTCTTTCTGGGAGTCGTCTACGCCCTCGCCCTCCCGGAGGCGATGCGGCTCTTCCGGACCGCCGAGGGAAGCCTCCCCCTCTACGCCGCCGCGATCTGGCTGGGAGCCTGGTTTCTCCCCCATCCCGGCGACCCGATCTTCGCCGCCGCCGTGGTGATGGGCGGAGCCCTCGCCTACCGCAAACGGCTCGATCCGCGGGCGTTTCTCGTCCTCCTCTACCCCACGGCGGGGATCCTCTACCTCTGGGCGCTCTACCGGGAGTACGGGATGGTCTCCCTGCTCTGGATCCTGGTCATCGTCGCCCTGACCGACGTGGGGGCCTATTATACGGGCCGGAAGTTCGGCAAAACCCCCTTCTCCCCCACCTCGCCAAAAAAAACCCTCGAAGGGGTCTTCGGCGGCGTACTGCTGGGGACCCTCGGGGGCGCCCTCCTGATGGTCGGGCACAAGGGCATCTTCCTCGGCGCCCTCCTCATCGCCCTCGCCACCTCCCTCGCCTCGGTCTTCGGAGACCTCTTCGAGAGCTGGCTCAAACGGGAAGCGGGGGTCAAGGACAGCGGCACCCTCCTCCCCGGCCACGGCGGCGTCCTCGACCGCATCGACGGCTACCTCTTCGCCGCTCCGGCGCTCTATCTGCTGCTGAAGATCACGGGAGCGTAGATGATGGAAGATGGAAGATGGAAGATGGAAGATGTCGGGGTCGCCTTCGGCGACGATTTCGATAAAAAAGCGTTGCCCCGCAACGCCCACCAAAACTTTTCACCTTTCACTTTTCACCTTTCACCTTCCGTCCCCCGGACGGAATCGCCTTTCACCTTTCACCTTTCACCTTCCGGCCAAAGGCCGGAGTCTCTACCCACTACCCACTACCCACTACCCACTCAACGTCATGAGAGGCCCCTCTCATGACGTTGTTGGGATCTACCGGCTCCATCGGCGTCAACACCCTGGAGATCTGCCGCCGCTTCCAAATCCCCGTGCGGGCCCTGGTCGCCGGGAACAACCTGGAGCTTCTCCAGGAGCAGATCGACGAATTCCGGCCCGAGCTCGTCGCCATCGCAGACCCCGCCCGCGTTCATGAGATCCGCCACCCCCGGGTCCTGGCGGGTCCCGAGGGGATCCTGGAGCTGCTGGAGCGCAGCGGGACGGGGCTGGTAGTCAACGCCCTGGTGGGCTTCGCCGGGCTGCGCCCCACCCTCCGGACCCTGGAGCTGGGCCGCCGCCTCGCCCTGGCCAACAAAGAATCCCTGGTCATCGCCGGCGCCTTCCTCGACCGCTCCCGGATCTTCCCCATCGACAGCGAACACTTCGGCCTCTGGTATCTGATGAACGGCCGCCCCTTCCGCCGCCTGGTGATCACCGCCAGCGGCGGCGCTTTCCGGGACTGGGACCCCGAAGCGCTCCGCCGGGCCACCTACGCCGACGCCCTGAAGCACCCCAACTGGTCCATGGGAGACAAAATCACCCTCGACAGCGCCAGCATGGCCAACAAGCTCTTCGAGCTTCTCGAAGCCCGCTGGCTCTTCGACACCGCCGAGGTGGACGCGGTGATCGAGCGCCGCTCCATCGTCCACGCCCTGGTGGAGTTCGCCGACGGTTCCACCACCGCCCATCTTGCCGGGGTCGACATGAAGCTCCCCATCGCCTACGCCCTGGAGTGCCCCGTCGAAGCGCCCATCCTCCCCCCGGTGGATCTCCTGGGGATCGGTCCCCTCTCCTTCGAGGCGATCGACCCCGTCCGCTACCCCCTCTGGCGGCTCCGGGAACACCTCCTGGCCCACCCCCGCCTCGGCGTCGTCCTCAACGCCGCCAACGAAGCCGCCATCGAACGGTTCCGCCGGGGAGAGTGCGACTACGCCGGCTTCTGCGACACCATCCTCGACGCCTACCGCCGCTTCGAAGACGCGGAACCGAAAAATCTGGAAGAGATCTTCGAGATCGACAGAGAGGTGAGGCACTATGTGGATGGATGATGGAAGATGGATGATGGATGATGAGAAAGAGCCTCTTTCTGCCGGGAACAACACCTTCCGGAAAATCCTTCACCCAGACATCTTCCATCCTCAATCCTCCATCTTCCATCTGAGGAGGAGCTTCCCATGAAGCTCCTCCTCCTCCACGGCTGGGGCGGCTCCGACTGGCCCCACTGGCAGGCATGGCTCGCCGCGCGGGTGGCCCGGGACTACGGGACCGTCAGCTTCCCCCTGATTCAACACCCCCACTTCCCCCACCTCAACCGTTGGCGCAAAGAGGTGCTGAAGCACCTGGAGGAGTTCCGCCCCGACACCGTCGTTACCCACTCCCTGGCGGGGACCCTCTGGTTCCACCTGGCCCACGAGGGGCTCCTGGAACCTTTCGCCGTGCGCCGCCTCATCCTCGTGGCTCCCCCCGGCCTCCACACCGAGCTCGACACCCTCAGCAGCTTCTACCCCTGCCCCCTGCCGAAACGGCTCTACGCCGGGGAGGTGACGATGGTGGTCAGCGACGACGACCCCTACATCGAGGTC
>CAZGGT010000099.1:0-4651 GCA_964525335.1 uncultured Nitratifractor sp.
GCCGATGGTCCGTCCCAGGATGAAGAAGGAGTTGAGGGTTCCGGAAGCGATGAATTCGTCGATCTCCTCTTCGCTGTATCCCAGGGCCCGCCACATGTCGACCATCAGGATCCCGATGGTTCCGTCGACATTGAGGATCAGATTGTCCTTCTTGGAGGTGGTGAGCTGCTCGACGGTCAGGGCGTAATCCAGCAGCGGAGTGCTGGGGAAGTACTCCTGGGCGAACTTTTTGAGCCCCTCGACCCGCAGGTCGGGATTGCGCAGGGATTTGATCCGGTGGCCGATGCCGGGGATGGGAATCCCCTGCTTCTTCATGTAGGCCAGGAACTCGGCGGGACTCAGGTCGTTGTCGTGGGCGTACTTGAAGTAGAGAGCCGCCCCGTCGATGGCGCCGCCGAAGCGGGGACCGATGGTGAGCAGTCCGGTCACCAGGGATTCGACGACGCTCTTGCCCGCCCGGGCCGTGACCTTGGCGTTGTGGGCTCCGGAGACGGCGGGACCGTGGTCGGCGACGGTCTTGATGACGGTCTCGATGAAGTCCACCGCCCAGCGGGGATAGACCTTTTTGAACCAGAGGAGGCTCACCACATCTCCGATGGTCTTGCCGGTGTCCGGCGTGGCGACGGAGCTGATGGGATAGCCGGCGTAGGTCGCCTCCTCGCCCCGGTCGTCGGAGATGGTACAGATGAAGTTCTTGGGCCGACGTACCTTGGGGATGGTGCGGACCTCGGGCTCCTCGATCTCCAGAATGACCCCTTCGTTGTAGAGCTTGGTGTAGACCTCGTTGATGACCCGGGGCAGGTCGTTGAAGCTCTCGGGAACGTGGATGCCCGCTTCGGCCATCGCCCGGTTCTTCGCTTCGGCGGTCTCGGCGTCGGCGTTGGCGGAGGCACCGGCATGACCGAACTGGACGCCGCTGCTGAAGTGCTTGGCGATGGTCCCGATACACCAGGCGATGACGGGCTTGGTGATCCGGCCGGACTTGACCGCTTCGATGATCTTGTACTCTTCGGTACCGCCGACCTCGCCCAGAAGGATCATGTATTTGACGTCGGGGTTGGACTCCATGCGAAGCATGTTGTCTATGAAGACGGAACCGACGAAGCGGTCCCCTCCGATGGCCACACCCTCGGCGATGCCGTCGGCGTTGAGGGCGATGATGTTGCAGAGCTCGTTGAAGAGTCCGCCGGAGCGGGTCACGAGGCCGGCGCTTCCCGCGCGGTGGAGCTTGGAGTTGATGATGTTCTCGATGGTTCCGCCGATGTTGGCGATCTTGAAGGCGCCGGGAGCGATGGCGCCGACGGTGGCGGGTCCGATGACGGTCACACCCGCATCCCGGGCCGCCTGGTTCATGGTCCGGGCCAGCCGCTCGGGAATTCCCTCGGCGGTCACCATGATGACGCGGAACTGCCCTTCCAGGGCGAGGGCTTCCATGGTCACGTCGTAGGCGGTCCGGAACGAGGCGAAGTTCAGAAGTACGTCGGCGTTGGGGTGGGCCTCGGCCGCTTCGGCGGTGCTGCGGAAGACGTCGATCATGATCTCGTCGCCGCCCCAGAAGAACTTCTCGAACTTGGCGCTGCTGGTGGGGGCGACGATGGCCGCCACGGAGGGGGTCTCCCGATTGATCACATAATCATAATCCAGCATCCGCTGGATCGCGCTCCTGTTGTTGTTCCAAAAAATTGCCTGGGTATCCCGTGTAAAAAGTCTGCTCATAATGTTTCCTCTCCTCCCTTACTTCTTCTCGTCTTCGAGTGCCATGCGGACGATGTCGGTCACGTGAGTCTCGGGGCCGTAGACGTGAATCTCCAGCCCGAGGCGCTCGGCGGCCTCTTTCATATCTTTCAGGCCCTTTTCGTAGTTGGGGCCGCCCCGGCGGACGTAGATCTTGGTGTTGTGCTCCTTGAGCTTGGGCGCCCATTTCTCCAGGGCGTTGATGATCCCGGTGAAGGTCTTGGCCACGTCGGTGAAGTTGGCGATGGCTCCTCCGATGATGAGGATCTTGCCCCGGGGATCGGGGTAGCGGGTCATCAGGTCGAAGATCGTCTCGGCGTAGAACTCGGTCTCCCCCGTGGTAGGGCCTCCGGAGTACTCCCCGTAGTTGGCCAGGTCCTTGACCCCGGCCAGGTCGGCGATGGTGTCGGCGTAGACGACGGAAGCCCCCCCTCCGGCGACCATGGTCCAGATCCGTCCCTGGGGGTTGAGGATCGTCAGCTTCAGAGAAGCGCCGGACTTGCTGTCGGCTTCGGCGATCGCCTTCTCCTCGGGAGACTGATCTTCCATGCCGAAGGCGGTGGGGAACTCGATGTCGCCCCATTTATCCTTCATCATGAAGCCGGCGGTGTCGTCGAGGCGGGCCACCAGGTCGAGGATGTGGGCGTCGTTGCCCACCAGGACGAGGGGGTTGATCTCCAGGTAGGCGAAGTGCATATCCCGGAAGAATTTGTAGAACTGGATGGCGAAGGAGAGGAAGCTTTCCCGGTTTTCTACGGGAATGTCCTCGGGGACGTTGGCCCGGATCGCCTTTTCGATGTCGGCGTCGTTCATGTTGATGGGGATGCGGACCTCGTTGACCTTTTCGTCCCAACCTTCTTCGACTTCCATCCCGCCCTCTGCGGACATATAGAGTACATCGTCCTCACCGACGGTGGTGGCGGCGATGTAGTACTCCTGATCCTGGGTATGGGGGGTGAAGGGCTCGACGATGAAATGGGTGAGGCGCCCGTGCTGACCGGAGAGGAGGGTCACATCGTGGGACTGCTTCTCGTCGATCCATTTGGCGGCATCTTCCAGGGTGACGTCCCCGGGCTTCTCGACCTTGTAGAGAACCAGGTCGTTTTTGCCGCGCTTCCCGAAAAGCATATCGGGCTTGGCGACCAGGGGCTCCTGGTTGAGCCACTCGAACCCGTGCTCTTTGGCTTTGGCGCGCAGTTCGTCGCCACTGGTGACCAGAACCGACTTGAAGGGATAGTGGAACCCGTCGAAGTATTCGTTCCAGTGCTTGGCGAAGAGCGCCTTTCCATCATATTCGCGTATTGCTCGTTGAGCCATCGGCTTCTCCTTTGTGTGGTTGGGTTGCAGAATTTTATCATTAGAATGTTTGAATCTTCTCATTCCCTCCCGGGGGGAACGGGCTTTTGGGGAGCGTTGTGTATTTTGGGAACAGGGGGAACGCGCTTCAGGGACGCGGTGGCCTCTCCTCTCTCCCGCAGGGGTGGAATCCGTAAAAACGCATCAGGGGTTCGTAACGCTTTTTCACATCGCGATAACAGTTGCGCCCCTCGTGTCGGAGTTCCCGGGCCATGGCTTCGTAGCGGTAGAGCGCCGCCACGGAGAAACGCTCGGGTTCTCCCAGCAGATGGTAGAGGGGACGATGGAGCACCAGGGCCAGCGTACTGAGAATCAGAACTGCCGTCACCAGAGCCGCTCCCAGGCGATAGCGACCCTGAAAACGACGCATACGGACCCGCAGACTCCGGAGATAGACCGCTACGGGGATCATCGTCCCCACCAGCAGATAGGGGCTGAAGTCGACGATGAGAACCTGCTGGCGGATCGACAGAAGGATCGAGAGGAGCAGAGCCGTGAAGGAGATCGTCCAGACCAGATCCCGGGGCCCTTCCAGCGCGGTACGATAAAGGGCGTAAAAATAATAGATGAAGAAGAGCGGAGAGAAGAGCGCCGCGTCGATCCCGAACAGCTCGGGAAGGTGTCCCCGGGGTTTGCCACCGAAATCGAAGAGCCCGAATGCCAGGGCCAGAACCATCAGCGACAGGGCGAAAATCGCCAGGGGAAGCTGCCGCTTCTTCCAGGCATAGAGCGCCACCGCGAGGTAGAGGGCGAAGACCGCCGTATCGGTCGTCAGAAGCAGGAGCAGGCTTGCGACCTGCCACCCGACCCGTCCCTCCCGGTAGGCCACCAGGAAGAGAAGGGTCAGGAACAGGGCGAAGACGGCGTCGTTGAGAAGGACCGTGGAGGCGACCACGCCCGGCAGGATGGCGAAGAGAAGGGTCGTCAGACGGCGATCGCTCTCCCGGTCGAAATAGCCCTCCAGCAGCCGGTAAAAGAGGTAGAGGTTTCCCATCCCCAGGAAAAAGGGCCAGAGCCTCAGACCCAAAACCCCGGGGATCCACGCATGGATCCAGCGGGCGACCCAGATCTCCGGAGTGCTTTTCAGCCCGTAGAAAAGTTTCGCTTCGTTGGGAGTGAGAGGGGTGCTGAGAATCAGCGCCAGAAGGACGAGGACGTAGAAGATCCAAAAGGCTTTGAATCCCCGGTCGTCCTTCCAGAATCCGATCATCGGAGCGTCAGAGTTTCAGAAAATTGTCCAGCATCTCGTGGCCGAACTCGCTCATGATCGACTCGGGGTGGAACTGGACGCCGTAGACGGGAAGGTCCCGGATCTGCAGCGCCATGATCTCCCCGTCATCGGCGCTGACGGCGGTGGGAACGATCCGCTCCGGAAGCGACTCGGGCCGGACCACGAGGGAGTGGTAGCGGGTCGCCCGGAACTCCTCGGGCAGGTCCCGGAAGATCGGCGTGGGCGCCGTCACCCGGACCTGGGAGGTCTTGCCGTGCATCATGTTTTTGGCCCGGACCACTTCGCCGCCGAAAGCCTGGGCGATACTCTGGTGCCCCAGGCAGATTCCGA
>CAZGGT010000100.1:0-4388 GCA_964525335.1 uncultured Nitratifractor sp.
CGGCTGGCGGCCTGCGTGCAGATCGTGCCGGTCCGGAGCCTCTACCGCTGGGAAGGAAGGATCGAAGAGGCCGCCGAGTGGCGGCTGGAGATCAAGACCCGGGCCGATCTCTACCCCCGGATCGAAGCGCTGCTCAAGGCGCAACACAGTTACGACACCCCGGAGATCCTTCGGCTCCCCATCGCCGGCGGATCGGCGGAGTATCGAGCCTGGATCGACGCCTCCACCGGGGAGTGACGCCCTCTTCCGGCCCCTAAAGCCCTTTTCGCTAAAATAACCCCAACATTCACCACGTCAAGGAAAGTCCCCATGTCCGAGCACTGCAAAAAAGCCTACATCACCACGCCCATCTACTACGTCAACGACATCCCCCACATCGGCCACGCCTACACCACCATCATCGCCGACACCCTGGCGATCTACTCCCGCATGGCGGGGCTGGAGACCTTCTTCCTCACCGGGACCGACGAACACGGCCAGAAGATCGAAGAGGCGGCCAAAAGCCGGGGACGCTCCCCCCAGGAGTACGCCGACGAGATCAGCGGCCGCTTCAAGGCGCTCTGGGACGAGTTCGGGATCAGCTACGACAAGTTCATCCGCACCACCGACGCCGACCACAAGCTCGGGGTCCAGGCCGCCTTCAAAAAGATGTACGAAAAGGGCGACATCTACAAGGACGTCTACCGGGGCCACTACTGCGTCAGCTGCGAAGCCTTCTTCACCGAGACCCAGCTGGTGGACGGGGAGTTCTGCCCCGAGTGCGGCAAGCCGACCCGCATCGTGGAGGAGGAGAGCTACTTCTTCCGCCTCTCCAAGTACCAGGAGCCCCTCCTGGAGTGGTACCGGGAACACGAGAAGTGCATCCTCCCCAAGACCCGGCGCAACGAAGTGATGCGCTTCGTCGAAGGGGGGCTGGAGGACCTCTCCATCACCCGCACCAGCTTCGACTGGGGGGTCAAGCTCCCCGAGGAGATGAACGACCCCAAACACGTGATGTACGTCTGGCTCGACGCCCTGATGAACTACCTCACCGCCCTGGGCTACGGCACCGACGAAAAGCTCCTGGACTTCTGGCCCGCCCGGGTCCACCTCATCGGCAAGGACATCCTCCGCTTCCACGCCGTCTACTGGCCCGCCTTCCTCATGAGCCTCGACCTGCCCCTGCCCAAGCACATCGCCGCCCACGGCTGGTGGACCCGCAACGGCGAAAAGATGTCCAAATCCAAGGGCAACGTCATCAACCCCAAAGAGGTGGCCGACGCCTACGGGCTGGAGAACTTCCGCTACTTCATGCTCCGGGAGGTCCCCTTCGGCGGAGACGGGGACTTCAGCCAGAAGGCCCTCATCGACCGGATCAACTCCGACCTGGGCAACGACCTGGGCAACCTCCTCAACCGCCTCATCGGCATGAGCGGCAAATACTCCGGCGGCAGCGTCAGCAGCGCCAAGGTGGCCGAGCACTACCCCGAGGAGCTCGCCGCCCTCCACGACTCCCTGGACCGGCTGGAGCCCCTGCTCTTCGAGATGCAGCTCCACCGCTACCTCGAAGAGCTCTGGAAGCCCCTCTCCGTCGCCAACAAGGCCATCGACCGCTACCAGCCCTGGGTGATGATGAAAGAGGGCAAAGAGGAGCAAGCCCTCGCGCTCCTGGGCCTCATCGCCAACATCCTGGCCAAGGTCGCCGTGATGCTCCACCCCGTCATGCCCAAGACCACCGACGCCATCGCCCGGGCCCTGGGCTTCACCATCAACACCGCCGCCTACGAGGACCTCGTCAAGCGCAAGGATCTCCTCAGCGACTTCACCATCGAAAAGATCCCACCCCTCTTCCCTCGCATCGAGGAGGTGCGCATGGCCGAGGCGACCCCCGCCCCTGCGGAGGCCAGGGAGGCGAACACCCCCGAAAAGAAAGCCTCCAAACCCAAGGAGAAGCCCATCGAGGGGCTCATCACCATCGACCAGTTCTTCCAGACCCAGCTGCGCATCGGCACCGTGGTCGAGGCCGAAGAGGTTCCCAAGAGCAAAAAGCTCCTGCGCCTGCGGGTCGACCTGGGCGAGGAGGAGCCCCGGCAGATCATCGCCGGGATCAAGGAGTGGTACGCCCCGGCGGATCTCCTCGGCACCCAGGTCTGCGTCGTGGCCAACCTCAAGCCCGCCAAGCTCATGGGGATGCTCTCGGAGGGGATGATCCTGGCCGCCAAGGATGAAAACGGCCTCTCCCTCCTGCGCCCCGAAACCCCCAAGACCCCCGGCACCCCCGTCAGCTGAGCCGATGAAGATCTCCGACATCCTCCACATCACCGGCGGCGCCCTGGAAAACGACCCCCAGGTCCAGGGGATCGAGAGCGCCACCGTCTTCCCCTCCAAGGTCGAAGCGGGGGACCTCTTTTTCGCCGCGAGGGAGGAGGACATCCCCGCCGCCGTGGAGCGGGGGGCCTACGCCGTGGTCCACGCCGGGGAGCGCCCCGGCGGGCTGGACGAGGAGATCGCCTGGATCCGGGTCCCCTCGGTGCGGGAGGCCGCCTTCCGCCTCCTGCGCTACGTCCTGCTCCACAAAGAGGCGGACTTCGTCCTCCTCCGCCCCCACGAGGAGAGCTTCCTGCGCCAGATCCTCACCCACAAGGGCAACGTCGCCTTCCTCCCCCGGGAGTGGACCAAAGCCTTCGAGACGATCCTCAACAGCGAGCACCATCTCTTCGTCGGCAGCGACCGGGAGCTGATGGAGACGATCCGCCCCGAAGTGGAGCGCCTCGTCGAGGAGGCCGAGGGATACGCCATCAGCGACACCCTCTTCCGCACCACCTTCAAGGTCCACGGCTACATCTACCAGCAGCGGGAGATGGCCCCCTTCCACCTGGAGCATCTGCTGCGGGTCGTCGCCTTCTGCGACCGTCACCAGCTCCCCTACTCCCTGGAGAAGGTCCGCTACACTCGCCACTTCCAGCCCCTCTTCGTCGACGGCAGGCTCGAGAGCGTCCCCCGGGGCGGCAGCGACCGGGTCCTGATCTTCGTCGACAACCTCGAAGACATCGTCAAGGCCCGGGAGTACGTCCGCTACCAGAGCAGCTGGGTCAAGAGCATCGTCCTCACCCCGCCCGGCACCAAGGTAGAAAACGTCGACCGCCCCCACTGGTTCTCCACCCCCGAAGAGGCCCGGGAGATCCTCAAAAAGGTCCACTTCAACTACGCCTTCATCTACAGCCTGGAGCGGGAGACCCTCCGGCAGATGCGGGAGGAGTATACGTTGTTTTAGTCGTTGGTCGTTGGTCTATAAGGTGCAGCCGGAGGCCACTTTTTGATAAGAAGGCGTCGTTTCACGACGCCCTCCGAAACTTTTCACTTTTCACTCTTAACTTTTCGCTTTTTTGACGCTTGCGGCATGTTGGTATAATTGCCCATAGAAATAATCAAAGGAATCCCTGATGCATCGTCTGATTGTCCAGATTGACGATTCCCTCGTCGAGAAAGTCATGAACTATCTGCGGAGTCTGCCCTCGAAAAAGGTGAAGCTGCTCCGGAATGAAAAGATGCCGGAGAGTAAACGAGGTATCGATTTCGGACGATACCGCATCCCCTCCCTTCAAACGATCGACGATCCTCTTGGATGGCAGAGAGAGCTTCGAAGGGAATGGGGAAAGGACTGAAAATAAAAGTTATCGTAAATACCAACAAAAACTTTTCACTTTTCACTTTTCACTCTTCACTCAAAAAAAAGGATTTTTTTTGCTGACCACCATGCTCACCCTCCAACAACGGCTCAACGACGAAACCAACGGACAAGGCTGGGAACGCGGAACGACCCGGCAGGGCAAGCGGATCGACTGGCGGCGCTGCATCTGGCTCGAAGCGGCGGAGCTGGTCGAGAGCTACCCCTGGAAACACTGGAAAAACATCGCCGCCGAGCCCGACTACGACAACATCCGCATCGAAGCGGTGGACATCTGGCACTTCGTCATGAGCGAAGCCCTGCGCCTCCATACCCTCCGGGACGACGGATCGATCGAGACCCTCTCCCGGCGCATCGCCTCCACCGACGCCTACCGACGCTTCGCCGAGGGAGCGACCAAACGGCCCGAAGATCTCTACGCCCAGATCGAGACCGTCGAATCCTTCGTCGGCGCCCTCTTCGGCGACGCCTCCATCGAGGAGCTCACCGCCCGCTTCTTCGACGTGGCGGCCCTGGGGGAACTGGACCTGGAGCGCCTCTACGCCCTCTACATCGGCAAGAACCTCCTCAACCGTTTCCGCCAGGAGCACGGCTACAAGGAGGGAAGCTACCTCAAGATCTGGAACGGCCGGGAGGACAACGTGGTGATGCAGGAGCTCCTGGAGCGCCACCCCGGCATCGACCCCGAAGAGCTCTACCGCCGCCTCGAAGCCCTCTACCC
>CAZGGT010000101.1:0-16580 GCA_964525335.1 uncultured Nitratifractor sp.
CCTGCACCTGCGGCTGATCCCCCGTCTCGACCGTCCCTTCATCCTGGCGACCGCCTCCTTCCTCGCCTTCAGCTCCATCCTCATGACCTACTTCGGGGTCAACTTCTATCTCAGCGGGATGCACTCCTACGCCACCGGCGACCCGGTGCCGATCCCGGCCTGGGTCTGGTGGAGCCTGGGCGTCGCCGCCGTCACCCTCGCCGCCGCCTGGCCCAAACGTGGGCTGGAGCGGCTCCGATTGAACAGTGCGGAGAGATTTTAGGCACAATATGGAGCGCAGGCCTACCCGGCTTCCATCATTCATTATTGTTCCGACCAAAGGGTAAAAAGCGGTTCAGAACGAGACAGCATTTCCCCACGGTCGGGCGGTTCAAATCGGGGAGAGAAGAATGCGAAAAAACTTTTGGCGGAAAATCTCTGGAATTTTTCGGTGGAACGAATACATGCGACGGTGGGGGAGGGAAGAGATTCTCGTTGTGGGAGATTCCCATGCCGAGGTGTTTGAAGATCCCATGTTCCGGCAGGCATTTCCTCAATATTATTTTCATTGCGTGGTTGTACCGGGTGCCACGATTTCCGGGTTGACCAATCCGAAGTCGAAGACCCAGGCGATGCCGATTTTTCGTAAGGGAATGGAGCGTTCCAGCGCACGGAAATCCATTGTGCTTCTCGGAGAGGTCGATACAGGGTTCGTGATCTGGTACCGGGCCGAGAAATACCGTCTTTCGGTCGATGAGATGTTTGAACGGGCGTTGGAAAATTATCGCAATTTTCTCGGAGAACTCTCCGAACGTTTCGAAACCGTATGTGTCAGTACGCCGCTTCCGACGATCGTGGACGATCAGGATTGGGGAGAAGTGGCCAATCTGCGCAAAGAGATTCGGGCGACCCAGCGGGAGCGAACGGATTTGACTCTGGAGTTCAATCGCAGGATGGAAGAGTATTGTAGAGAGAGATCGATCGCCTACCTTTCACTGGATGAAGAGTCTTTGGGTGCGGATGGGGTGGTAAAAAGAGAACTGCTCAATCGGAATCCCACCAATCACCATTATGACCGGGAACGATACGCATCGATGTTGATACGAGGGCTTCGCCAACTTCCCACCTGGGAGAATTCGTTCTCCGAACGTCCGATCTGAGTCTCAGCGGGAGTCATTCTCTCCGCCCGCAGAAAGAGTTTCGATTTCGTTCGAATCTCCGAATATTTCCACGTGTTTGGGCGTCCTGCCCCCAATTTACCCCTTCCATTGATTTCTATATTAAATTAAATATTAAGAAAGATAAATAAAGGTACTATTTGTAAATTCCGTTGGACATTTGGAAAATTGTCTGACAATTGGAGGAGAAGAGATGGAAATCAAAAAAATTCTATTGAGTTGGCTGCTGGTCTGGGGGACGCTCTGGGCCCAGGGGCCGAGGGCGATGATCATCTTCGACGCGTCGGGGAGTATGTGGGGGCAGATCGACGGAGTCAACAAGATCGTCATCGCCCGGGATGCGCTGCGTTCGGTGCTGGAGCGCTGGAATCCGAAGGTGCGGCTGGGGCTGACGGTCTACGGCCACCGGGTGAAAGGGGATTGCAACGACATCGAAACCCTGATCCCCATCGGACCGGTGGACAAAAAACGGATGATCGAAACGGTCGAGGGGATCCTGCCCAAGGGCAAGACCCCCATCTCCCGGTCGCTGCGGAAGGTGGCGGAGCAGTTGCGGGCCGGGGAGGACCGGGCGACGATCATCCTCATCAGCGATGGAAAAGAGACCTGCGACGCCGACCCCTGCAAGACGGCGAAAGCGCTGAAAGAGAGCGGCATCGATTTCGTCGCCCATGTGATCGGATTCAACGTCGACCGCAATACCGACCGGCAGCTCGCCTGCATCGCCCGGGTGACGGGGGGAGAGTACTTTTCCGCCCAAAACGCCGCCGCCCTCAACCGCGCCATGCGCACCATCGTCAAAAAGGTGGAGCGTCCCAAACCCCGGAAGCCGGTCAAGGCATCGATCGATCTTCATGCACGCTATGATTTGGCAATGCGGGGCAGGGATCTTCCCGGGGTGGCGTGGGAAATACGTCAGGGTGGAAAACGTCTTTATAAGGGTACGCAGATCTCCCCCCGAGTTTCGACGAAACCGGGAGTGATCCGGATCCGTGCCGAGTATCGGAACGGACCGGTTCCCCAGACCGTGGAAGGACAATTGAAACTTCCCGCAGGTAAAAATCTCCCGGTGATCATCCCGATCAAGAGCGCCGAACTCACCCTCTCCGCGGCGGAAGAGGAGGGAGGCCCTGAGGTGAAGGCGGCGTTGACCCTGACGCCGGAAGCGGGGGAAGGGTCGGAGGCGAAGACCCGGTACTGCACGGCGCGGCCCGGCAAACCCTGTCGGATGATCCTGCCCGTCGGCTCCTACGAGATCCTGGCGAAGTACAACGGCATGGAGGCCCGGAAGAAGGTGACGCTGGAGGACAAAGAGCGTCGGAAGGTGCAGCTCCATTTCCGACAGACCGGCTGGGTGGAGACCTCCGCCAGCGAGAGCGAGGGAGGCCCCTGGGTCGACGCGAAGCACGAGGTCGACGCGGCCGACGGCAGCGGAGTGGGCTGCACTCCCTGGTCGGGGAAGAAGGAGCCGGGCAAGTGCCGCCTGCCTGTCGGGAAGTACATTCTAAAATCCCGGTACAACAAGTTCGAGAAGAAGAAGACTCCCTTCGTCATCGAGCCGGGGAAGACGACGAAGATCCATGTGGTCTTCGGGCAGACCGGCTGGGTGGAGACCTCCGCCAGCGAGAGCGAGGGAGGCCCCTGGGTCGACGCGAAGCACGAGGTCGATGCGGCTGATGGCAGCGGAGTAGGCTGTGCTCCCTGGTCGGGGAAGAAGAAGCCTGGGAAATGCCGGCTTCCGGTCGGGAAGTACATCGTCAAGTCCCGGTACAAAGGGTTCCGCAAAGAGACTCCCCTCACCATCGAGCCGGGGAAGACGGCGAAGGTCCATGTGGTCTTCGATACCCTCACGATCCGTCTGGAGTGCCCCCGGAGCGACCGGCGTTTCGCGCTGGAGATCTACGCCTCCGACGGTCGGCAGCTTTTCGAGACCGAAGGCAGATGCGGCGGCAGCTACCGGGTGGTGCTGGATCCGGGGAGCTATCGCCTGTATCTCACGGAAGGGGAGAAGCGGATCGAGCGGCGTTTCGAGATCGCTCCGGGAGGTCCCCGGGAGCTGAAGATCGATCCGGGCATCGCGGAGACGGCGGGGGCCGGTGCTTCGGAGGCATCCTCCGCTTCCGGAAAGGCCCGGCCCCCCGCCCCGGGGGATCTGCCGAGCCCCGAAGAGGTCCGGTCGATGGTGGAGAAGACCCGGGAGGTGATGAAGGCCCTGGAGGGGTTGCAGAGGTGAGGCCATGGGAAGCGTAAAAAGTTTTTTTCTACTCCCGTTGATCGGGGAGGGGGTCGAATGAAGGGAAGGACGATCGGGTGGTGCCTGGCCCTGGGACTGAGCCTGGCGGCCGCGGCGGAGGCGCCGCTTTTCGGCAGGGTGACGGGGGTGGCGGCGGACGACCGTCTCCAGGTTCGCGTCCGGCCCGATTTCCGCGCTCCCCGGATCGGCAGCCTGCCGCCCGGAGCGCTGGTGGGGGTGGAGCGCTGCGTCCGGCGGGGCCGCTCCCGCTGGTGCCGGATCCGGCAGTTGACACAGCTATGGTATTGGGAAGGAGAAGAGAGCGGCTGGGTCAACGCCCGCTATCTGCGGGGGGAGGACCGGGGATACGTGCTGGTGGACGGCCGGGCGGAGTGCGCCTACTCCCTGGGCTGCAGGAAGGGGATCTGCCGGGTGGTCACGCCGGAGAGCGGGGAGAAGCCTCGTGCGATCTCCCGGGGGCGACTGCGGGGAGAGAGCCGCTACGGGGCCGCTCCGGCGACGGCGGAGGGGTATTGCATCACCGACCGCAAGTGGGAGGACGTCAACACTCCGAAAAGGTCGAAGAACGGAAAAACAGGCTGGTAGTATACCGAACGACGATAGAAGTCTTCACCCGTTCGGATCTAAGTTTTCTTCGTACCAGGTGGGTGTCCCGTTTTTTTTGCTCAGATACATCGCCGCGTCGGCATAACGAAGGAGCTCGTGCGGCGTTTTTCCGTGATCGGGATAGCGGACGATTCCGATGCTGGCGGAGATGGTGAGAGATTCCCCCTCGATCTCCATCGGCTTCGCCAAGGTTCTGCGGATCCGCTCCGCCATCCGTTCGCTCTCCTCTTTTCCCATCTCTTTCCGCAGCAGGATCACAAACTCGTCTCCCGCCAGGCGTGCGGCGATTCCCTCTTCTCCCGGCAGTTCCCGGAGCCGATCTCCGACGATCTTCAAAACCTGGTCTCCCACATGGTGTCCCAGGGTATCGTTGATGTTTTTGAACCGGTCGAGATCGAGGAAAAAGAGGATGCAGGAATGCCCCCGTCCCTCCGCGTCCTTCAGGCCCTTTTCAAAATAATCGAGGAATTTGTAGCGGTTGGGAAGTCCCGTCAGCAGGTCGGTGCTGGCGAGTTTTTCGAAATGTTGGCGCAGACGGTTGGCCCGGGCCTCTTCCCGGAGGATCCGTGTGTACTCTCTCAGGTGCATCCTGGAAGAGAGGTTGCAGAAATAAAAAGACATCAGCAGGGAAATGGCCGCGATGTAGTAGACCTTTCCGCCCCGCAGAAGGAGATCGACGAACATGGCCAGATTCATGGGGAGGGTAAAGGCGAGAAAATAGCGCTGTACCGGACCGATGGACGTAGTGGAGGCGAAGGTCATCATGATGATCATGCTGAAGACCAGAAAATAGATCTGTTCCGGGACGAAGCGGAGGAACAAGACGATCACCGCCCAGAGCAGTCCTGTGACGAGGAGGCTGATGAAGTAGTGTCTCAAATGCCGTTGGGTTTCCCGTTCGTCGTTTTCTTCCAGGACGGCCAGATATTTGTGAACGAGAACGAATCGATAGCCGAGATTGAGTAGGTGGAGCAGGGTCCATAAAATCAACCATCGGGTGGGGAGATAGGGAGCGAAGAGCAGAAGCAACGCCCCCAGTACCAGCAGTTGCCCGGGGAAATAGATCCAGGACATCTTCGCACTCTGGCGAAAGATTTTGATGGAGACCTCCCTCTCCTCCATCCCCGGCTCGTCAAAACCCGCTTTCTCCATCGATCGCCATCCGTTCATTTTCTCTTTTCCAGACATCTATCGACTATAATTTATCTTATTATATCAAATTAAAATGTTTTTCCGTTCAAAACGGACCGTCGTTTCTTATCCGGATCTAAGGTTTCGGAGAATTTTGGAAGAATGCGGGTCCACCGGGGGAGCGGAGCGAGGAGTGTAGCTTGGATGATTTGCGCAAGATGTTGGAGCGGGAGGCGGCACGCCGAAACGATCCCGGGGAGCTCACGCCGGAGCGTCCCGATCCTCTGCTGGTCGCCTCCCGCTACCGGGAGGAGCGGATCGCATTGATCTGTGCGCTCTTCGGGTACGGAAACGCGAAACAGATCGTACGGTTTCTGGAGAGCCTGGACTTCTCCCTCCTGGAGGAGGACGAAGAGAGGATCTACCGTCAGCTGCAGGATCACAGGTACCGTTTTCAGACATCGGAAGATGTGGCGGCGCTGTTTGTCGCTCTGCGGCGTATCGGACAGGAGGAGAGCCTCGAGACGATCGTCCGGCGGGGATACGATCGTCGTGGAGAGATCCGCGACGGCCTCTGGGAGCTGATCGCCGCGTTGCGGAGTGCTGCCGGACGGGAGAGCCGGGGATTCCGTTTTCTCGTCGGGGAGGTGCCGAAGGATCCGGAGCGCTGCGGCCCCTACAAGCGCTATATGATGTTCGTTCGTTGGATGGTGCGCCGGGACGCCCTGGACCTGGGGCTCTGGAACGGGATCGACCCGGCGGATCTGATCGTCCCTCTCGATACCCATACCCATCGGGTGGGGTTGCGGCTGGGCCTGGTCTCCCGCAGAAGCTACGACATGAAAGCGGCCCTAGAGCTGACGGAGACGCTGCGCCGTTTCGATCCGGCGGACCCGGTCCGCTACGACTTTGCCCTCTACCGGCTGGGCCAGGAGGGGCGAATCGCCGAGCTCACCTCTCTATACGGATGAGTCGGCAGTGCTGTTCGTCCCGCGCTTTGACCGGAGCACTCTCGGGGATGTGAAACCGTCCGTCCAGCACTCAGCAGCCGAGTCCGAATCGGGAGCGCTTCGGGGCTGTTCATCGTTTGCCTCCTTGCCGGGGAATTCGGGAAGGGAGAGGGAACCCCCTCTACTCCTCCTTTCCGACGCAGATGTACCATCGCATCATCTTGTCGGGCGGGACGATGCGGTCTTCGAGGGGGAGATAGACTTTGCCGCCGTCGAGCCAGTATCCTATGCGCGCTTTTCCCTCGTCCCAGCGCATGACCTGCCGGCTCAGCTCTTCGGGGGTACGGGGAAGTCGTTTCCCTTCCGCTTCGCACCTGGAGCGGGCGAGGGGATAGTGGGCGATGTTGAAGAAGAGACGGTCGGAACTCTCCAACTCCCTGCGGAACCCCGGCATGTGGTCGTAGAGAAACCAAAAGAGAACGAAAAGGGCGAAGATGAGGATGGGAGCGTAGATCGTCCTGCGTAGGAAATTGTCGTAGAGGGATCCCCGAAGGGTCCGGGAGTCTCCCGCCGCGTCGTGGTCGGGACGGTTCCGAAGGCTGGAGTAGCGTGCCAGTTCGCTTTCGGCGAAATCGGGTCGTTCAGTTTCCCCGGGAAGGGAATCCGACGCATGAAATGCATCCCTGTGCCGACGGATCAGGCGGTCCGCCTTCCGCATCGTCTCGAGTTCGGGTACGGCGTTCTCAGCCGTGGCGATCGCCGCTTCGACCAGCCGACTCTCCTTCACCGTAAGATCGGAGCGTTCGAGAAATCGGCGGGGTGCGGGACCGCTGAAATAGATTCGCAGAGCTTCCGCGCTTTTCGTGGATTCCATTCTCTCTTCTCCTTTCCCTAATTATACTCCCGGGGTTCATGGATGCCCCTGCCGGGGAACATGTTAGAATCCTTTGATCAAAGTATCGAGGAGCGGAAATGCGGAGTCTCTGGCTGGTGATCGTATTGGCGGGTTCGCTCCGGGCGCAAGAGCCCGGATACCGGCTGGTGGGTCTCGAAGAGGCGAAAGAGGCCTACAACGCCCACAGCGCTCTCTTCATCGACGCCCGTTCCTTCGAGAAATACCGTCAGGGAACCATCATGCGGGCCCTCAACGTTCCCCTCAAACGCTTCAAACGAATGAAGAAGTGGCTCCCCGCCCGGAAAGACGCCGCGATCCTGCTCTTTTGCAACGGCATCGAATGCGGCAAGTCGGAGAAGCTCGCCCGCAGACTTCACCGGGCGGGCTATACGAACCTGATGGTCTACCGCAACGGTTATCCCGAATGGAAGCGCCACAGACTCCCGATCATGTCCGCGCCCCGGAAGTGCCGCTGCGACCGGGGTTCTTATCGCCCTGCGGGCGAGCCGGAAAAGGTGGAGGGGGTGCCGCTTTATTTGGACCGGGAGCCGGGAAGGGTCGACGCCCGCTGGCTGGTTCCTCTGTTGCGGAAAGGAGAAACTCCCACCGGCCTGCGGCTGGCGGATGTCCGTCCGAGGGAACAGTACGAACGCGGCCACCTGCCCGGGGCCGTCAGCGTCCCCTACGATCCCAAAACGCGATCCCTGCCGCTGGAGAAGCTTCCCGCAAAGGGGCCGATCCTCCTCTACTGCAACCACGGCTCCATCTCCGCCGAAGCCTACGAGAGCCTGCCGGAAGGGCTGCGTTCCCGGGTTCTGATTCTCGATGCCGACGTCTCCTGCACCGGGGAGCGATGCACCCTGGAGCCCAACGAATGAGTCCCGACAAAAGCGTCGGCTTTCCGGAAGATCCCGGTGTGGAGGATCTCCTGGAGATCCTGGAACGGGAGAACCTCTTCCTCACCGGGGCGGCGGGGACCGGCAAGAGCTGGCTGACGAGCCGGGTCATCGACGCCTACCGAAAGGCGGAGCGGGGAGTGGTGCCCCTGGGTTCCACCGGGGTCAGCGCCGTCAACATCGGCGGAGTGACTCTCCACAGCTTTTTCGTTCTGGGGATCTGCAACAGCTTCGAGGAGCTCAAGGAACACGACCGCCGCAACCGAAAACGTCTGGCCGATCTCAAACGCCTTCTCAAAGCGACGGAGTTGATCGTCATCGACGAGATCAGCATGGTGGGAGTCGAGACCCTGGAGATGATCCGCTACCGCCTGGAGAGCCTGGGCTATGAGGGACGGCTGATGTTTGTGGGAGATTTCTACCAGCTTCCGCCGGTGGCCAAAACCTCCGCCGGAACTGCCGGTCTCTTCGGCGATGCGCTCTACGCTTTCGAGAGCGGTGCCTGGGCGAGTTTGGCTCCCCGGGTGGTGGAGCTGCGGAGGATGCGCCGGACCCGGGACCGGAGCTTCACCCGGATCCTCTCCCGCATCCGCCGGGGGGAGAAGGATGCGGAGGTGATGGAGTATCTTCTGGCCCTCTGCAACAACGAAGCGGTTTTGGAACGGGAGCCCACCTGGCTCTACGGGCGCAACCGGGAGGTGGAGGAGATGAACGCCGATTCCCTGGCCCGGCTGGAGGGGGAGGAGTATCTCTTTTTCGCGGAGTTGGAGCGGGAGAAACGTCTCCATGAAAAACGCCTGGAGAGCTGGCTGGGGCTGCTTCCGGTCCAGGAGAGGCTTCGGCTCAAAGTGGGAGCCCCGGTTCTTTTCACCGTCAACCGCTGGGGTCGCTACGTCAATGGGGAGCGGGGGGTGCTTCGGGCGGTGGAGGAGGAGTTTCTCATCGTGGAGAAGGGAGAGGAGTTCGTCCGGGTGGAACCCCACGAATTCGTCCTGGGGGAGCCGGAGCTCGACGAAGAGGGACAGCTGCGGATGCGGCCGTTGGCGACCCTGCGGCAGTTTCCCCTGCGTCTGGCCTATGCGGTGACGATCCACAAATCCCAGGGGATGAGCCTCGAACGCCTCGTCTGCAACGTCGATACGCTCTTCGTCCCCAGCCAGTTCTATGTAGCGATTTCCCGGGCGACGGATCCGACGGGGCTCAAGATCGATTTCAACCGGGGAGATCCGGTGGCCTACCTGGAACGGGTCATCCGAGTCGATCCGAGGGTGGCGGAGTGGTACGCCACACAGGAAAGCGGGATCCGAGAGGAAAGGAGGGGAAAATGACCCAATCGGAAAGAGTGGACAGGAGAAACGTCATTCTGATCGATGCCGGGGTGCAGAGCGTCCGGGTTCGGATCGAATCGGAGACGGGGGAGCGGGTGAGGGAAAAGGAGATCCCGAGCAATGCCGGGTTGGAACGGGCTCTGAAGGCTTTGGAACTGCCGGAAGAGATGCCGCTTTATATCACCGGTCGTCTGCGGCGGACGGTTCGGCGCCATTTGGGCCGGGGGGAGCTGATCCTCCCCTCCGCGGCGCTCTGGGCGGCTGCGCGGGAGCTGCGGGAGGGGGAGCGGAGCCTGGCGGTTCTGGAGATCTCCGCCTCCGGATATCTGGGGATCGGAATCGGCGCCGATGGGGAGCTCTATCGGGATACGTTGGTGGTCAATCCTTCCTGCGGGGCGGGATCCGGTGTCAATCTCGACCGGGTGCTTCAGAAGCTGGCGATCGCACGGGAGGAGGTGGACGCTCTCTTGGAGGAGTATCTGGGGGCGTCCCGGAAGGAGGCGAGGGAGGAGATCCCGGTCCGGGCCGACCGCTGTGGCGTCTTCGCCTCCTCCGCCACTATTTCCGACAAGAACCAGGGGATCCCTCTTTCCTACGCTTTGGCCGTCACCCTCAAATCGGAAGTGCTCAAAGCGTGCAAAAAGCTGGAGGGGAGCTTCGAGACGCTCTGGTTGACAGGAGGGATTTTCCGCTGGCGTTTCGCCCGGGAGTGTGCCGAAGACTACTTCCTCGGCCGGGGATCTCACCGGGTCCGCTGGGACGGCTCCTCCCTTCCGCTTCTGGGGCTGAGACGCCTGCACGATACTATCGGTGCCGGCCGGTTCGCCCAGGCCGATATCCGGGTTCTCTCCGCTCCCCGGCTGGCGGAGTACCCCTCCCTGCGTCGGCTCCGGGAGGAGATGGAGGCCCGCAGCCTCTATCTGCGTCTTCCCGGGGGGGCTCCCGCCGATCCCGATCCGGAAGTGTTGCGGTGCAGCGCCGTGATGCTGGGGCTGGATGTGGGATCGACCATGGCCAAACTGATCGTCAGCGACCATACCGGGGAACGGATCCTCTACAAGGGTTCCTACTCCAACGCCGGGGATACCATCGATACCATCAAGGAGATCTTCCGTGACCTGGAGCGTCGGGGGATCGGAGAATTGGAGATCTGCCGGATCGGCCTGACCGGCAGTGCCCGCTACCAGGTGAGGACCGCCCTGATCAACGTCTATCCCGCCCTGGCTGACCGGGTGATGGTCCTGGTGGAGAACTACGCCCATGCCCGGGGCTCCATCTCGGAGGCCCGGGAACATCTCCAGCGTCTGAGGCGGGCCGGAATGGAGGTCAACGGAGAGTTCTGCCTCCTGGTGGATATCGGCGGCGAGGATACCAAGATCTCTTCCATCTCCCTGGAGCGGGGGGATCTCTACGACAACGCCATGAACGTCAAGTGTTCGGCGGGAACCGGCAGCCTCATGGATACCCTCACTTCCCTTTTCTACCTCGATGACATCGGCGAAGCCTGTTCCCTGGCGTTCGGAGCGGAAAAGGGCTACGCCATCAACGCCACCTGCGCGGTCTTTCTGATGGAGAGCGCCCGCAAGCTCCAGGCGGAAGGATACGGCACCGACGAGATCCTCGTTTCGGCCAACTGGGCCATCGTCGAAAACATGGCGCGGACTCTCTGGAGCCAGATCGAGCTGCCTCCACGGACCGTGACGCTGCTGCACGGCCAGACGATGCTCAGCGATCCTCTCCCGGTGGCGGTGGCCCATCGTCTCCAGTCCTATCTGGGGGCGGAGAGCTACTGCATCGTCCCTCCCGATCCGGGGCATCGCGCCTGCATCGGGCTCATCAAGACGATGGCCGAGGAGGGGGTGGAGTCGACGGTACGCATTACGCTGCGCGACTTCATCGCCAAGGAGTACACCCGTAAGATCATCCAGTGTCAGGGCGCCGCCTGCGGAGACGCCTCCGCACGATGCAACCGGGCCCGGCTGACGAGCCGGACCGAGGAGGGGAAGCGGTTCGGATTCAGCCTGGGCGGCTGCACCGCCATCAACGAGCTCCAGGCCAACCGGGCCCCCCGGGCCAAAGGCTCGAAAGACACCTACAAACGGATCTGGGAATTTATCGACGGCCGTCTCCCCAAAAGCGACGATCCCAACCGTCTGGTGATCCCCCGGAGCTTCGCCGTCTCCGAGTACGCCGCTTTCTTCGCGGAGCTCTTCGCCCCGCTGGGGATCCCGGTCCATGTGGATACGGTACGGGAGAGCGACGTCCTCGAGGCCCAGCCCCACTTCCATATCGACACCTGCGCCCCCCACATCGGGGCGGTGGGGCAGTTTCTCCGTCTCGCCTCCGAACCCCACGGAGTGATCCTGGCTCCCCAGATCAAGTTTCTCCCGGTGGGGAAAGGAGGTTCCCTGGGACGGACCTGCACCATCAATCAGGGGGGAGTGGCGGTGGCCCGCCAGATCGCTCTGGGGCGCTGTCCCGACGCTTCGATCCATCTCTTCTACCTCGACCTGCGCCCCGAAGATCCCGGGATGATTGCCCGCAAACTTCACCCCCGGCTTCGGGAGGTCTATCGGCGCTACGGGACCGATCCTGCCTTCGATGAGTTCGAAGAGCTGGTGAGGCGGGCTCTCGCCGCCCACGCCTCCCTGCGGAGCGCGGCGGGAGACCTGGCGGCGGAGCTGGGGATGCAGGCTCTGGAGGAGGGGAGGGATGTGGCCCTGGTCCTGGGGAGGGAGTACATCCTCACCCCCGGGATCTACGACAGCCACGTCGGCCGGCTCCTTCGGGACAAAAATATGGCGGCGGTGCCGGGCTATCTGCTCGACGCGGAGCTCGATCCGGCCTTCCGCCATCTCTACTGGCGCAATCCCCACATGATCGCCACCCTCGCCGAGGCGGCCACCCGGCGTCGGCTCCATCGGGTGATCCGCCATCCACGTCTCCGGGAGCTTTTCGAACGGATGGAGAAGGGGACGCAGCGGCTGGTTCCGGTGGTCCAGGTCTCCACCTTCCTCTGCGGGCCCGACAGCGTCACCAACCCCCTGGTCTCGGAGATCACCCGGGAACGCCCCTATCTCTTCATCCAGTCCGACTCGATCATCAAAGAGCTCGCGCATCTGGAGAACCGCATGAACACCTACGTCCGGCAGCTGGAGTCGGATCTCCACGGGGCGATGCGCCGTGCGGAGCGGGAAGAGGGGTTTCGGGTGGAGCTCCTGGAGCGTTTCGTCAACCGGGAACCCCTGGATCCCCGGAAGGACGCCATCTACTTTCCCACCCTCTCGGACAACCGGGTCCTCACTTCGGTGATCCGGGCCGCAGGGTTCGTCTGCGTCGACCTCTACCATGAAGGATACGATCTCCAGGAGGCGATCAAACGAGGGAGGAGTATGGCGGGAGACGCGGTCTGCGCTCCTCTGGCCGCAGTCTACGGAGATGTGATGGCGGCGATGGAGGATTTTCGGCGGCGGCGCAGGGAGGATCCCGCCTTCGCGGGGATCGAACGGCTTTTGATCTTCAACAACAAGGGGCTGGGCCCCTGCCGCCAGGGGCAGTATGTGGAGACCCATAAGCTCTTCCTCAATCGCCGGGAACAGGAGGGGGAGGGGACGGAAACTCTCGTCCAGTTTCTCGTGGGACGGGAACACCGGGGATTCGACATCGGCATTCCCCGTTGGGCCTATCTCTGGGGGATCAAGAGTGCGGTGCTCCAGGGGGTGCTCCACCAGCTCTACGCCGACGGTGCGGTCCAGTGCCGGGACTTCGGGGAGTTCCGCCGCTTCGAGGAGGCCTACCGGGAGCTGAAGGGATGGGTCCACGACTATCTGGAGCATCGGATCGCCCCATCCGGGCCGCGCCGGAAGATCGGACGTCTCCTGGGAAGGGCGGAAGGGCTCCTGGGGTATCGTCTCTACGGCCTGGGCCGGGGAGAGATCGAAAAGCGCCTGGAGGGGTTCGCCCGACGCTGGTGTGCCAACCCGCCGGAAGGGGATCCGGTGCGGATCCATATCGACGGGGAGGTCTACATGCGGATCGCCCAGTACGAGGAGATCCTCCGGACCCTTCTGGGGACCCTGGGGTTCCGGCAGTTCCGGCTCACCCACAGTCCCGTCTGGAGTTTCCTGGACTACAAGATCGCCGGAATGCAGATGCGGGCACGGGAAGCGGTGGAGGAGAGCGGAGCGGAGCTCCGGATCGTCCGGGATCCTTCGGAGCGCAGGAGACTCCGGGCCTATCGGAGGAAAAAGAGGCTCCGGCTGGCGGGGCTGCGGGGGATGGAGTATCTGCTGCGGGAGCGGTTCGCCCGCCCCCTGTACCGGGCCGCCGGTCTGGAGATGCCCGCACCCATGCGGGAGGTACTGGAACTCGCGGCGGAGGTGGTCCCCACCCGCCGTCCCGGCGGGGAACTGGTCCCCTATATCGGGGAGGCGGTCCTGAAGCTGAGGGAAGGATACGACCTGGTGCTCAATGTCGCGCCGGAGGGGTGCATGGTCTCCTCGATGGGGGAGGCGATCACTCCTGGGATTCACGCCGCGGCTCCCGGATGCAGAGGAAAGATCCAACCCCTCTTCAGCCAGCAGGGCGATATCGATGCGGAGCTGATCCAGACGGCTCTGCTCAAGACCACGGGTCCCGAACGTTTCTATCGCCGTGCCGAACACTCTGTACAGGAAGAGAGCTGATGAAGATCCATCTCTACATCATCGACAAAAAGGGAAAGAAGGAACTCTACGATCCCCTCGTGGAACATTACATCAAGAGCTGCCGTTCCTGGGCCAGGGTGGAGGTCCACGAGATCTTCGGCAAGGAGATCGCCAAAGCCCAGGAGATCTCCCCCGAAGCGGCACAGCGGGCCTATACCCGGGCTCTGTCTCCCTATCTGGAGGGCAATGCCGCCACGATCGCCCTCGATCCCCTGGGGGAGATGGTCGATAGTCACGGGTTCGCCGACAGCCTGAGGGATCGGGCGGAAGTGCGTTTTTTTATCGGGGGTGCCTACGGCTTCGAACGATCCTTTTTAAAACAAAGTAACAAAATCATTTCATTTGGTAGAATTACGCTTTCACATAAGTTGGTGAAGGTGGTGTTGCTGGAGCAGATCTTCCGGGGTCTCTCCATAATTCACAGACACCCTTACCACAAATAACCGAATCAGGAGTAGCGATGTTGACACCCGAAGAGATGCAGGAGTTCGAGCGGGAACTGCGGGCCCGCAAAGAAAGAATCCTCCAAAACCTCGAAGAGGCTCAGAACAAAATCACGATGATGCAGAACCAGGAACCCAAGGATGAGGGAGACTACGCGGTTCTCGCCATCGAGACCGATATCGACGGCCGGATCATCGAACAACAGCGGGCCGAACTCAACGAGATCGAGATCGCTTTGGGTAAAATAAAAGCCGGAACCTACGGGATCTGCGAAATGTGCGAGGAGCCGATCGGCAAAGAGCGGCTTCTGGTGAAAAACTTCGCCCGCTACTGTATCAGCTGCCGGGAGATCAACGAGCGGGAAAACCAGCTCTAGGCGCTATTCGGGCGTTTGCGGATTCCAACGAGAGAAAAATCACAGGAGAAGGAGTCACGATGCGGCTAGGGGCCTACATCTTTCTGGGGCTGATCTTTATCGGAATGGTGGGAGGCGGGGTCTACCTGCTCTATCCCGGGTATCACAGTCTCACCCTCATGGGGATCACGCTCAATCTCCCCATCGCCCTCTGGGTGACCCTGCCCCTGCTCCTGCTCTTTGTGTTTACGATCCTGCATATGGTCTATCACGGGACCCGGGGGTATTTCCAGCGGCGCCGTTGGGTCCGGGATGCCGAGGAGCTTCAGCAGGCCCTCTACTGGAGCCTGTTGCGGGAGCCCAAAGAGCACCATTATTCCATGCCGGCCATGAAGGAGGGAGCGCCCCTGCTGGGGGTCTCCCATCTGAAGGTGGTGGGCAACATCCACGGCCTTTCCGACAAACTGATGGAGACGATCGAGTGGGTCAAAAAGATCGAGCATGGAGAGTATGTGGACCTGCAAAGCAAAAAGGTGGAACGGTTTCTTTCCCGGGAGAATCCTCTCCTGGTGCAGAACCTGCTCAACCGTCTCGATCATGACCGGGCCTTTGCCGAGACGGTTCTTCAGGCCCGGGAAGCCTATGCCGAGGAGGTGGCGGAAAAAGCGCTGCTGCGTCTCGTCCAGCGGGAGGATATCTCCCGACTCTCCAAATACATTTCGTTCATGGACAAGCGCCACCTAGAGATCCTCCTCGATCGGGTCGATCGCAAGGAAGATGTCGGCCTGACCCCGGCCTCCGCCCGGATCTTCACCGAACGTCTGGAGCTGGAGTGCCCCGACTATATCCGCCTCATGCGCACGACGCTCCGGCGCTTCACCCCCGACGAGAATCTCAAGCTCTTCAAAGAGCTGGCCCGGGAGACGGAAAAGGCCCAGAGCGCCTATCTCTATCTCCTCTTCGAATACGAAATGATCGATCAGGTGGCCAGATTCCTGGAAGAGCACGACGATATGGAGTTCAAGCCCTTCCGGGCACTCCTGATCCTCAAACAGGAAAAGCACAACTTCCGCATCGACGAACTGCTCGACTCCGAGATCGCCTGCCGTTCATGATCCTCGACTTTTCCCGCCCTCTCTATGTGCTCGCTCCGCTGGCGGGCTTTACCGATCTACCGTTCCGTTCCGTGGTCAAAAAGTTCGGGGTCGATCTGACCGTCAGCGAAATGATCAGCTCCAACGCCCTGGCTTATGGCAGTCGCAAGACCGAGAAGATGCTGGAGAAATCCCCCCTGGAGACTCCCTACAGCGTCCAGATCGCCGGCAGCGACCCGGAGATCATCAAGCGGGCCCTCGACGTCATCAACGCCCGGGAGGGGATCGACATCGTCGATCTCAACTGCGGCTGTCCCGTTCCCAAGGTGGTCAAGAACCTCCAGGGTAGCGCGCTCCTGACCGATCTGGAGAAGATGGGCCGGGCCATCGAGACCATCAAAGCCTACTCCGAGAAACCCATGACCTCCGTCAAGATCCGTCTGGGATTCAAAGAGAAAAACCATCTGGAGATCGCCCGGGTCTGCGAGGAGGCTGGAGCCGATTTCATCGCCGTGCACGGACGGACCAGGGCGGACAAGTTCAAGGCCCCCGTCGACTACGACGCCATCGCCGAGGTCAAGCGCAGCGTCTCCATCCCCGTCATCGCCAACGGCGACATCGACTCCCCGGCCAAGGCCCGCTGGGTCCTGGAGCATACCGGCTGCGACGGGATCATGATCGGCCGGGCCGCCGTAGGCAAGCCCTGGCTCTTCCGGCAGATCCGGGAGGGGATGGACGAGCCGCCTCTCGAATTGGTCCGGGAG